>RFPQ01000072.1 GCA_009926035.1 Betaproteobacteria bacterium | reverse complement strand
TGTTTCAAGTTCCAAAGAGCAAAAAGGCCGCTTTCAAGCGGCTTTTTTGTTATATAGAGTTAAATAAATTTTGTTAGTATGGGTTTTTAAGCATTAAGACTTCTTTTAAATTAAAGGTGTGAATGTGATGAGCAATCTTTCAAAGATTAAAGTAGGCGTGGTCGGTGCGACCGGTTATACCGGCGTTGAACTATTAAGAATTTTAGTCAAACATCCTCATGTGATCATTCACACTGTTACGTCGAGAGCCGAGGCTGGCTTATCGATTGCGACCTTGTTCCCAAGCTTAAGAGGACTAATCGACCTTAAATTTGAAGATCCAAAGACTGCGAATTTGGCAAATTGTGATCTCGTATTTTTTGCAACACCTAACGGGATTGCTATGCAAGAAGTACCCGCACTTCTTAAAGCCGGAGTCAAAGTGATTGATTTGGCAGCGGATTTTAGGCTAAAAGATGCTAACGTCTGGGAAAAATGGTACAAAATGCCTCATTCATGCAGTGATCTCCTTAAAGATGCTGTTTATGGTCTTCCAGAAATTAATAGAGAAAAAATTAAAAAAGCTTCACTGGTGGCTAATCCGGGTTGTTATCCCACAGCCATTCAATTGGGATTTATTCCGTTGATTGAATCAGGCGTGATTGATCTTGATGACTTAATCGCAGATGCTAAATCAGGTGTATCCGGTGCTGGCAGAAAAGCCGAAGTGAATGCATTAATGGCAGAAGCCTCTGATAACTTTAAAGCATACGGCGTTGAAGGACATAGGCATTTACCTGAAATCACGCAAGGGTTGACTAGTGTTGCGAATCAAGCAGTGCATTTAACCTTTGTACCACATTTAACACCTATGATTAGAGGCATACATGCAACACTTTACGGAACGCTTACTAAAAATATAGATATACAAGCGCTTTTTGAGTCTAGATATAAGAATGAGTCCTTTGTAGACATAATGCCAAAAGGCTCTCATCCAGAGACAAGATCTGTAAGAGGCTCAAATCAATGTCGCATCAGTATTCATCAACCGCAAGGAAGCCATAAGGTTGTTGTTTTATCTGTCATCGATAATCTCGTGAAAGGCGCGGCAGGACAGGCGGTGCAAAATATGAATCTCATGTTTGATTTTCCAGAGATTTCTGGACTTGATCTTGTGCCCTTGATGCCATAAAGTGTTGTTTCTATGAGAAAAGTTAAGCGGACCTATACAAAATATTTTGGCGTAACACGCCGAAGAATGCGCATTAAAACAGGTGCTTCTTGGCATACTTATTTGACGATTGCAGCCTTGTCATTTATAGGCGGCGCAGGGTTTACTTATTGGGAGTTAAACGGTGGCTCAGTGATTGGATTTATTTCAAAGATTCAAGCATTAGAAGCTGAGAATCAATCAATACAAGGCCAATTATTACAACAAAAAATTGAGCTTCAATTGAAGTCGATTTCAGGCGATAAAGTTTCAGGGGACATCACTAAGCTCCAAGAAGAAAATGCCAAGCTAAAAGAGGACATTCTTTTTTACGAGAAAATTGTAGGCAAGAAACGATAAAGGATATTTCATGTTTTTTAATAAAAAAAATAATGCACGCACGATCGATACGCTCATTGATAAAGATATTACAGTACGTGGCAATGTGACTTATTCAGGTGGCATTCGTGTTGATGGTTCCATTCATGGCAATCTCACTGAACTTCCAGGCACAGCAGGCACTCTTATTATGGGTAATAAGAGTCGTATTAAGGGAAACATCTCAGCGCATACAGCTATTATTGGTGGAGATGTGAATGGCAATATTATATGTACCGAGTATTTAGAACTTCATGCAAATGCAAAAATCATGGGTGACATCGAATATAAAGTGATAGAAATTCATGCAGGTGCTAAAGTGTATGGGCGACTTAAAGAAGCGCCTAAAGATTATCAGTCACAAAAAAAGAAATAATTAGGAGTAAATATTATGAATCAAATCGTTGAATCAAAAGAAATGGAAATGCCAACCCCACTTATTTTTACAGACAATGCTGTAAAAAAAGTAAAGGAATTGATTGAAGAAGAAGGCCAGCCAGAGCTCAAACTTCGTGTCTTCGTCAGCGGTGGCGGATGCTCAGGCTTTCAATATGGATTCACTTTTGAAGAAGCAATTAATGAAGATGACACACAAGTGACAAAAGATTCTGTAACTTTATTGATTGACCCTATGAGCTTACAATATTTAATGGGCGCTGAAATTGATTATCAGGACAGCGTTCAAGGCTCGCAATTTGTCATTAAGAATCCAAACGCACAAACAACTTGCGGCTGTGGTTCTTCTTTCTCAGCTTAAAACGGATTTAATTTTTAGGGACGTCACGTCGAGGCTTGCCTGTATAAACTTGGCGTGGTCGGCCAATTTTACTTCCAGGTTGACCTAGCATTTCATTCCATTGAGCAACCCATCCTGCCGTTCTTGCTAAGGCAAACACAGCAGTAAACATTGAATTAGGAATACCCATAGCGCGCATCACAATGCCAGAATAGAAATCTACATTAGGGTATAGTTTTTTCTCAATGAAATATTCATCTTCGAGTGCAATTTGCTCGACTTTCATAGCAAGTTTGAAAATAGGATCGTCTTTCAATCCAAGTTCATCAAGCACTTCATAACAAGTCTTTCGCATGATTTCTGCGCGAGGATCTTTGTTGCGATAAATACGATGACCAAAACCCATCATACGGAATGAATCATCTTTATCTTTTGCGCGTTTAATGAATGCGCCAATTCTGCTTTCATCGCCAATTTCTTCTAGCATTTTTAAAGTAGCTTCATTCGCGCCACCATGAGCTGGGCCCCAAAGGGATGCAATGCCTGCAGCGATACATGCAAAAGGATTGGCACCTGATGAGCCTGCAAGCCTAACAGTGGAAGTTGATGCATTTTGTTCATGATCTGCATGAAGGATTAAAATACGTTCAAAAGCTTTAGCAAGCACTGGATTAGGTTTGTATTCTTCACATGGGGTTGCAAACATCATGCGCATAAAGTTTTCTGCATAACCTAAATCATTTTTGGGGTAAATAAAAGGCTGGCCTAAGCTATATTTGTAACTCCATGCTGCGATAGTTGGTACTTTAGCTAAAAGTTGATGTGCTGATATTTGGCGATGTTCAGGATTCATGACATCCATGGAATCAAAATAAAATGCAGACATTGACCCTACAACACCTACCATGACTGCCATAGGATGTGCATCACGTCTAAAACCACGGAAAATATTATTTAATTGATCGTGGAGCATGGTGTGACGATTAATGGTTGTTGAAAATGTTTCTTTTTCTTGAGGCTTAGGTAATTCACCATGCATTAAGAGATAAGCGACATCTAAAAAATCATAATGTTCTGCAAGCTGCTCAATAGGGTAACCCCGATAAAGCAAAAGACTTTTTTCTCCGTCAATAAAAGTAATTTCAGAGCTGCAGGAAGCAGTCGACATAAAACCGGGGTCATAACTAAAGACTTGATGAGCGCCTAATTGACGAATATCAATCGCATCGTTACCCATAGTGCTTTTTACCAAAGGCAATTCTATGGATGTTGATTCTTGATCAAAGTTTAAAGTGACTTTAGTTGATTTCATTTTTGAAAAATAAAATTAATTATTAAATGAATTATAACTTTTCACGATACTTTTGCTAGCGCTATCTTTATGCGGGATAACGTGCGCCTAAAATACGCAAGCCTTTAGCACCAGTAACTTCCGGTATGTTACCGGGTTTAGAAAATATCATTTGTTTTGCAAGCCATGCAAATGCTGCAGCTTCAACATATTGTGTCGGTATACCAAGTACATCTGTGAGTTGAATTTTAATTTTAGGCATCAATGTTTTTAATCGTTCAACTAAGAAACCATTTAAGGCACCGCCACCACATAAATAAATTTCAGTGATATTCGCATTATATGCATTCATTGCTTTTGTAATACTTAATGCAGTGAGCTCCAAAAGCGTTCTTTGGATATCTTGAATCGGGTAGGATTTTTGTAAGTGTTTATTAAGCCACTCTTCATTAAAGTGATCGCGACCTGTGCTTTTAGGCGCAGTTTTTTCAAAATAAGTATCCTTAAAAAATGCATCAAGTAATGTTTCAATAACTTTACCTTCTCTAGCCCATGCACCATTCTCATCGAATGATTGATAGCGATGCGTTTGGCACCAGTGATCTAATAAAAGATTACCTGGACCACTATCAAAACCTGATACAGCAGTATTTGGATTTAATATAGTGACATTGGCAATTCCGCCGATATTTAGAATTGCACGATGAGTTGTTGGGTGTGAAAAAATTTCATGATGAAATGCAGGCACCAAAGGAGCGCCTTGACCTCCGGCTGCAAGATCTCGACTTCGAAAATCAGCAATCACATCGATATCAGAAAGCTCAGCTAAAAGTGCAGGATTTCCAATCTGCAAGGTGAAACCTTTTTGGGGCTGGTGTCGGATAGTTTGCCCGTGGAATCCAATGGCTCTGACGTCTTTAGATATCACGTCTGTTTTCTTAAGCAAGGCTTTAATCGCTTCACATGCTTTTTGACTCACCGAGTTAGCTATGAGAAGGCTATCCTCAAGTTCATTGATATACGGCGAATGAAGCTTTAATAAAGCCTCTTTAATTGAGTTTTCATAAGGCACATAACTATGACCCATAATTTTGATATCTTTAGATGTTTTACCAAAATCGACAAGGACTGCATCCATCCCATCAAGGCTGGTGCCGGACATAAGACCTATAAATAATTGATTCATGTGTAGGATTGTAAATGGTTTATTTCCGCTATTTTCCATATTGGTAAAATAATTTAGGCTAAAATGATGGCAATTATTAAACTTCAATAAAACCATTCGGAAATATTTGTGGCTACTGAAATCAATCAAGCATTAGCGCTCATTAAAAGAGGCGCTGAAGAAATTCTT
>RFPQ01000071.1 GCA_009926035.1 Betaproteobacteria bacterium | reverse complement strand
TGATATGCAAATGGAAGTCTTAGAATGGTTTCTGCATAATACTTTTCATCATTTTTAGGAATAATGAAATCATCAGCCAGGATGTAATCATAAAGTGGTTTTTCTTGTGTTAAGCCCATCGTGCCTGGATAGCCCAGCCAATTAATAGTGATTGTATTTTCAAGCTGCGGTGCAATAAAAGCACGACTATTATTGGTATAGCCAGTTAAATCAATAAAGATATCAATTTCGTCATTATTAATAATGTCCACAACTTTTTCATCGATGAGGTTTGAAATGTCTCGATAACAATCAAAGAAACTAATAAACGTATTTCGTTCATTAGTATTTTCATGTGGGCTTGCATCATACGCATAAATATCAAAAATATCCCGATTGTGATATTTGATAACATCACGTATTAAAAAATATAGCGGATGAAGTTTAAAGTCAGAAGATAAATATCCGATATGAATTTTATTTTTTTGTTTCCTTTTTTCTTTTTTAAAAGGTCTGTCTTTAAAATGATTTTGTGTCCATTGATTTGCGCATAATAGCTGATCTTGAGCTGACGATAGCGGATTTGCAATGAAAGCAAAAGGTGAAATAAGTGCTTCTGCATTTGTGTTTACAATAGAACATATTTCTTGGAAATATTTGTCAATATCCTGCCAGTTACACATATGCTGTTTTTGATGAGTAAGATGGACTAGCGCATGAAAAAGATCAGGCTTGATTTTCAAGGCATTTTGGTAGGATATTAAAGACTTATCCAAATAGCCCAGTTTACGTTCTGAATTGCCATTGTTATTCCAAAGATCAGCATCATTCGGATTTAGTTGGATAGCTTTTTGATAATTCTCATAAGCTTTAGAAATTTTATTAAGCTTATCTTGAGTGTTTGCTAAGTTATAATAGTAAACCCAATTATTTTTTTCATATTCTAGAACTTCTTCAAAGCATGCTTCTGATAATTTGAATTTTGATTCTAAATAATACTCATTACCGAATGAAGTAAGAGAAAAACAGAGTGCATTTTTAATATCTACATTATCCTTAAATCGATATAAGCATCTTCTAAAATAACCCGCAGCTTCTTCGAATTGTCTGTTGGATGCACAAAGGTTTCCTAATTCTAATTGGATAATGTAATTTTCAGGCTCTAATTGCAGCGCCTTCTTTAATGAACTAATGGCTTTTGAAAGATCTCCTTCCCTTTCATATTTTTCTGCTTCTTCAATCAATATTTTTGACATGATTTAAATTTATACCTTAAAAATTTGGCCTGCCACTTTTTTTAAACTCATTTTTTTAAGTCGATACCTTTCTGGATTTGTATAATTTAATGTTTTTTTATCTTCTTGAGATAAATTATCATTAATTAAATTTGCGAGCACAAAGCTGCAATAGGGCGCGAACGTAAAGCCTCTTGAACCATAACCACTTGCAATATATAAATCTTTAAGCCAAGGCAGTTGATCGGCTCGTGCTAATTCTCTAACACGCATTTTTCCTAATAATTGATTATCAAATACACGGCCTACATAAGGTTTTCTATCTTTTGTAGACGCTCGCCAGGCAACTCTCCCATGAATTGATTCTTGTGCTTCACAGTGGTTATAAAATTCTCTATGTATTTTTTTGATTGAGGTGATATTCTTTTTTGTATCGCTTTTTCTCAAGTCTTTATTAAAATCATTCATAGCATAAGTTGCGCCAAAAACATGTTTATCTTGAATTAGTGGTGCCAAATAACCTTCATCGCAAGTAACAATGGGCGGCATTTGCAATGTTGTTGAGTTGATCCAATTAATCTGCCCCCTAAATGCATCTGTATGTAGGTGTTGGGTAAGATCAAATTGATTTACTGACGAAGCATTACAAATAGCCACATGAGATGAATTAAAGGTTTTTTGACTCTCAGTTTTAAGTGTCCATTGATCAATCGATTTTTCAATTGACTTAATCTTTTGATGAGTGACTATTTTGATATTAGAGTGATTAATTAGGTGACTGCATAAAGCTATAGGATTTACCCATCCTCCTTGATGGAAGAATAGTCCGCTTGAATTACTTTCTATTAAATATTTATTTAAAATTGATTCATTAATTAAGCTAAAAAAATTTTCCTTGTCTGTAATTTTTCTTGATAAATTAATTTCTAGTTTTTGAGCGTATGCTTCATCCAAAATTTCAATTGCTCCATCAAATCGATAATCATCTTCATTTAGTCCCAATCGTCTTATCCATTCCGTCGTAAATCTAAAACTTTTCAACATAAAATCATTGTAAGCTTCATCATTTAACATAAATTTTGGATAAATAGCTGCAACGGGATTCCCTGATCCGCCTTGCGCTATGTCATCTTCACTCTCTAGTAATGTTACATTCCATCCAGAATTAGCTAAAAAATGTGCTAATGAACAGCCTGCGATGCCAGCCCCGATGATTAAAATATTTTTTTGCATGTAAAAATTTATCAGTTTATATCTGGTATTAAAAAACAATTGCTTGAGATAAGATAATAATAGTAAGCATTATCCATAAAGTGCTTTATTAATCTAGCAAAGTCATACAACCATTTTGAAGGGCATATGTTGAAATCTATTAGAGCGGCAGTTTTAAGTCTATTTTTTCTCATTATTGCTGGCTGTGCTTCTATGGATTCTATATCACTAGACTCTCTGTCATTAGATAAGATATCGCTACCTAAGCTCCCATCATTTAAATTTAGTTCGGATGAGCAATGGCCTTCATACGGTAAAAATCTTTCTAATCAGCGTTTTTCGACTTTAACTCAAATTAATCAAGATAACGTAAAAAATCTCGAGCTTGCATGGAAATTTAAATCAGGTGTTGCTGCTACATTTCAATCCTCTCCCTTGGTAATCAATAATGTAATGTTTGTAAGTCTTCCTCATAATCATGTTGTTGCTTTAGACGCAAAAACAGGTAAAGAATTATGGCGTTATAACCATAAAAAAAGAGATAACTGGAGAATGTGTTGCGGCCCAGCTAATAGAGGATTGGCTTATTCGAGTAATAAAATTTTTATAGGCACTGTCGACGCAAGGCTTATTGCTTTGGATGCAAAAACAGGTAAAAAAATCTGGGATATCGATGTTGCTGATAACGACAATAAATTTGAGAGTAGTAGCTCATTGAGTCAGTCCGATAGCAAAAGTCAAAAGGATGTCTATGGACAAACAGGGGTAGGTATTGCTATGGCACCCATAGCTTATAAAGATACAGTCATTGTTGGCATTACAGGTGTTGGGTATGGCTTGCATGTTGATACACCAAGACCTGATGCACCTCTAGGAGCTGTGATTGGTGTAGATGGTCGATTTGGCCGCCCAGGATTTTTAGCAGCATACAACATTCAAACAGGTAAGCGTGTATGGCAATTCGATACAATTCCGTCAGAAGGGTGGGAGGGTAAATTTAGAGAAACGATTGAAGGCAATATTTCTTTAAATCGCAATATTGTTCAAGAAAAAGAAAGTCTTAAAAATAATAAAGAAGCTTGGAAATTTGGTGGTGGCTCTGCATGGAGCACGCCAGCTATCGATGAAGACACAAATACTTTATATTTTGGCACTGGCAATCCTTCACCACAAATGAATGACACATCAAGACCCGGAGATAATTTATATACAGTTTCTCTTGTGGCTCTTGATGCAACTTCAGGAAAGTTAAAATGGTATTACCAGCAAGTACCTCATGATGTCTGGGGATATGATGTAGCAAGTCCGCCAGTATTATTCGATTTTAAAAAAGAGGGCAAAACAGTTCCAGCTGTAGGCCAGGCTAGTAAAACCGGTTGGTATTACATACACAATCGCATCACGGGTGAACTTTTAGCAAAGACAGAGCCTTTTGTGCCACAAAAAAATCTTTTTGCAAAAGCGACAGCTGAGGGTACGGTTATATATCCAGGAATATTGGGTGGGGCTAATTGGGGTCCAACTTCACTTGATGAAAAAAATCAAATCGCATTTGTTTCTGCGATTCATGCACCTATCAAATATACATTGGTCGATGAACCTGCTCATGATGACTTGCCTTCAATTAAATATACATCTTCTGAACCCACTCAGGATGAGCGATGGGGTTTACTTTCTGCTATCGATTTAAATACTAAGAAAATTAAATGGCAAGTTAAAACACCGCAGCCATTAACGGGTGGGCTATTAGCCACTGAAGGTAATCTTGTATTTATGGGCGAAGGCAATGGAAATTTCAATGCATACGATTCAAGAACAGGAAAGCTCCTTTGGACAAATAAAACTGATGCTGGTGTTAATGCCCCACCAATAAGTTATGAAATTGATGGCACTCAATATATTGCAGTTGCTGCGGGTGGTAATTCTATTTTTGGCTTTAAAGAGGGTGACAACGTTTTAGTTTATAAACTTAAATAAATTAAACTACCTGAAGATGGAAGAAGCCGTTCGTATTTCTAAAATTTTATCTGAACTTGGCCTTTGTTCACGAAGAGAAGCTGATTCTTATATCGAACAAGGTCTCGTGACGCTTGATGGTAAAGTTGTAACTGAGTTAGGCACGCGCGCTTATCGTTCACAAAAAGTTGAATTAAAAAAACAAGCAACTATTCAACAGTCATCCAAAGTCACAGTTATTTTAAATAAGCCTGTAGGTTATATTTCGCATCTTGATGATGACAAAGCTTTTAGACCCGCTGCAAGTCTTATTATTCTAGATAACTTTCAAGTTTCGAGACAATATTCATCTCATAACCCAAGATTTAATACTGATGGATTAGCTCCCGCTGGAAGACTTGATATTGATTCTTCTGGTTTGCTGGTACTCACTCAAGATGGAAGAATTGCTAAAACAATTATTGGTGAACAAAGTGTGATTGAGAAGGAATATTTAGTTCGAGTTGAAGGAAAGCTGGTTAACAAAGGCTTGGATTTATTAAGGCATGGTCTTTCACTAGATGGTTATAAGCTAAAGCCAGCTGAA
>RFPQ01000008.1 GCA_009926035.1 Betaproteobacteria bacterium | reverse complement strand
CCAATGACTAGCACACATTTTGCAGCGCCTGTTTTAATAAAATTATCTGCAACTGAAAGCGCATAAACAAAACCGCTACATACTGCTTGAATATCAAATGCTGGGCACAACGATAAGCCAAGCTTTGTTTGAACAATACAGGCTGTACTCGGGAATGTTTTATCAGGCGTAGTGGTTGCTACGATGATAAGATCAATTTTATTTGCGTCAATACTTGCAGCACTAATTGCGAGCTTAGAAGCTTCTACTGCCAAATCACTTGTATATTGATGTGCAGATACGATATGTCTTTCTTTAATGCCAGTTCTTGTCGTAATCCATTCATCTGTCGTCTCAAACATTTTCTCAAGATCGTGATTGCTTAGTATTTTTTCAGGGAGATAACTTCCTGTCCCTGTAATTTTTGAATAAATCATATATGTTCTGATGAAGTAATATCTAAAGGCATTTCTAAATCAAGTTGTTTTTGTATTTTTTCTAATACATTATTTTTTGACTCTTCAATAGCTGTCTGAATTGCAAAAAAGAATGAATAACTATCTGCGCCACCATGGCTTTTAACCACAATACCCTTGAGGCCCAGAAAGCTTGCTCCATTGTATCTTCTGGGGTCGAGTCTTTTTTTAAATCGATTAAGAACAAGTAAAGAAATAAATGCCATAACCTTTGTAATCCAATTACGTTTAAATTCTTGCGTTAAAAATCGACCCATTAATTGAGCAATCCCTTCAGCTGTTTTGAGCGCTACATTTCCTACAAATCCATCACATACAACGACATCCGTTGTACCTTTAAAAATATCATTACCTTCAACATTACCATAGAAATTAAGATGGCTTCGGCGAAGTAACTCACCTGCTTCTTTAACAATTTCATTACCTTTTATGTTTTCTGAGCCAATATTCAAGAGTCCTACAGAAGGCTTAGGATTGCCGGTCACTGAACTAACCAGCATGGCGCCCATGACTGCGAATTGTAATAAATGCTCCGCTGTGCAGTCTGTATTGGCTCCAAGGTCTAACATATAAGTTGTACCTTTTTGACTAGGTAAGCTTGATGCAATAGCAGGCCTATCAATACCTGGTAACATTTTTAACACATAGCGTGCTGTTGCCATAAGTGCACCAGTGTTACCTGCGCTTACACAGGCTTGAGCCTTCTCTTCCTTGATTAAATTAATGGCAACACGCATGGAAGAGTCTTTTTTATTTTTCAAAGCGCTTTGAGGGGATTCATCCATTTCCACGACTTCACTTGCATGCTGCACAGACAAACGTGTGTTGGTGTACTTATTTTTTTGAAGCTCTTTTTCAATGAGCTCCCTATCACCAACTAAAATAATATGTAGTTGGTCATATCTTGTTAACGCATTAATGGAGGCTGGAACGGTGATTTTGGGACCATGATCCCCGCCCATTGCGTCGACTGCTAGGGTGATTGTCATTGATTCTCTTAATGCTTTAAGAGTAATGAAAGAAATAAATCAGAATAATTAAAAAGAATTATTCTGATTTATTCTGAATAACTTTTTTGCCTCGATAATAGCCTGTTGGGCTTACGTGATGACGCAAATGGACTTCGCCAGTAGTTGGTTCTACAGCAAGTGGTGGATTAGATAAAAAATCGTGAGAACGATGCATTCCACGCTTTGATGGTGATTTTTTATTTTGCTGAACAGCCATAGCAACTCCTAAATTTAATTTTTATATAATTTTTGTTTTAAATCAGCAAACGGATGAATGCGATCTAACATATCATCAGTTTTTTTATAGTGGCACCTATCATTTTCATGTTTGGGTGCTACTGGCAAAGAAAGTATGATTTCGTCTTCAATAAGACTTAAAACATTCATTTTTGCATTACTTTCAATTAAATCGTAATCCGCATGATCATCAACTTGAAAATCAGTGAGTTGCGTTTCTTCTTTAATTAAGAATCCTGACTTTAAAAAAATCTTATGCTCTAGTTTTTCTGAACATCTTTGGCAAATTAAATCCAATTTACCTTCAATAAAAAGCTCTAAACAAGGCTCTCTATGTTTATTTTCGAAGCCCTTTAAAACAAAAGCAACTGAATCTTCGAGATTTAAGCATAAATCTTGTAATCGCTTAAAATCAGAGAGCCGAATTATATCATGAATTTCTCTCGATTTTCTTGAAAAATCAATATTGTCTATATGCTGTTCCATCAATAGATTTCGGGTTAAAAGACATCATTATTATATAAGAAATGACATGCTATAATTTTCTTAAATTAACCCTAATTTGGCGATTTTTCGCTGAAAACTTAAGGCTTTTCTTTGTTCAAAAAAATACTTATAGCAAACCGTGGAGAGATAGCGGTAAGGATTATTCGTGCCTGTTCTGAGCTTGGTATTACCTCGGTAGCCATATACTCCGATGCAGATCGCCATGCGCTTCATGTCAAAAAGGCCGACGAATCATACAATGTTGGTGCAGACCCTCTTGCCGGCTATTTAAATGCTCACAATATTGTTAATATCGCGGTCACTTCAGGATGTGACGCTATTCATCCAGGATACGGTTTTTTATCTGAAAATCCTGAATTAGCTGAGATATGCGCCAGACGTGATATCAAATTCATTGGTCCTAACGCTGAAATTATTCGTCAAATGGGGGATAAGATTCAGGCGAGAACCGCTATGATTGCAGCCTCAATCCCTGTTATTCCCGGTAGCGAAGGCAATATTGAGAGTCTTGATGAGGCTAAAAAACTTGTTTCATCCATAGGCTATCCTATTATGCTTAAAGCCACTAATGGAGGTGGTGGTCGAGGTATTCGACGCTGTAATAACGAAAAAGAACTCGTTGCTAATTATGATCGAGTGATTTCTGAAGCTACAAAGGCCTTTGGTAAACCTGAAGTTTTTCTTGAAAAATGTATCGTATCGCCAAAGCATATCGAAGTTCAAATTCTCGCTGACAGTTCCGGTAATGTGGTTCATCTTTTTGAAAGAGATTGTTCTATTCAAAGACGTAATCAAAAACTCATTGAGATTGCACCCTCTCCTCAGCTTACCAACGCTCAAAGAAATTATGTAGGTGAACTTGCAGTGAAGGCTGCCAAAGCTGTTAATTATGAAAACGCAGGCACCGTGGAATTTCTTTTAGATGCTGAAAATAATTTTTATTTTATGGAGATGAATACGCGTCTTCAAGTAGAACATACCATTACTGAATCGATCACCGGTATTGATATTGTTCAAGAACAAATCAGAATTGCCTTTGGACTTTCATTACAGTACAAGCAAAAAGAAATTCAATTTCGAGGATTTGCGATTGAATATCGAATTAATGCGGAAGATCCAAAGTATGATTTTATGCCTTCATTTGGAAAAATTACCCGTTATTACGCACCAGGAGGCCCTGGCGTAAGAATTGATGCTTCAATATACACAGGATATGTTATTCCTCCTTATTACGACTCTATGTGTGCAAAACTCACCGTTTGGGCATTGAATTGGGAAAGTGTGATTCAACGAGGTAAGAGAGCGCTCAATGATATTGTTGTATTTGGAGTTAAAACAACAATCCCTTATTATTTAGAAATTATGAATAATGAACAGTTTAAAGAAGCGAATTTCAATACAAGTTTTGTGGACGATCATCCAGAGCTTATTAATTATCAAAGTCAATTTCCACCTGAGTTAATGGCTGCAGCTATATCAGCAGCAATTGCAGCTCATGAAGGTATTTAAAGAATTATGAAAAAAATACATATTACTGAGTTAGTTTTAAGAGATGGGCATCAATGTCAAATTGCGACCAGACTTCGCACTGAAGATATGCTTCCTATTTGCCCACAATTAGACGTACTAGGATTTTGGTCTATTGAAGCATGGGGCGGAGCTACATTCGATGCATGTGTTAGATTTTTAAAAGAGGATCCTTGGGAGCGTTTGAAACTTTTAAGAAAAGCTCTTCCAAATTCTAGGATACAAATGTTACTTCGTGGCCAAAACTTATTAGGTTATCGTCATTATTCAGACGATGTTGTTGATGCCTTTGTCAAACAATCTGCCAATAATGGTGTCGATGTATTTAGAATTTTTGATGCTATGAACGATGTAAGAAATCTTACAACATCAATTAAATCAGTAAAAAAATATAAGAAACATGCAGAAGGTACTTTAAGTTACACCACAAGCCCTGTTCACGACATTCCCTATTTCGTTAATCTTGCAAAAGAAATGGAAAGTTACGGATGCGACACAATAGCTATTAAAGATATGGCAGGTCTCTTAACGCCATCAGCAACCAAAGAGCTTGTGACATCATTAAAAAAATCTATTTCATTGCCTATTCATATCCATTCACACGCAACTTCAGGATTAGCAAGTATTAATCTTTTAACTGCTGTCCAAAATGGTGCAGATATTATTGATACATGTAATTCAAGCTTTGCAGAAGGCGCGAGCCATCCTTCCACAGAATCAATGATCGCCGCCCTAGAGGATTTGGGCTTCAAAACCGATATTGATATTAAAAAAGTTGAAGAGATTAGTGAGCATTTAAAGGTTGTTAGAAAAAAATATTGGCAATTTGAATCTGATTACACGGGTGTCGATACTCGCGTCCTAAGTAACCAAGTGCCTGGTGGCATGATTTCTAATTTATCCAATCAGCTTAAGGAGCAAGGCGCGCTTGATCGTATGAATGAAGTTCTTCTTGAAATTCCTAAAGTTCGTGAAGATCTGGGCTATCCTCCGCTTGTAACGCCAACTTCTCAAATTGTGGGTACGCAAGCAGTCTTGAATGTTTTAACAGGTGTTCGATATAAATCAATTACTAACGAAGTAAAAAGTTATTTCATGGGTGAATACGGAAAAGCGCCCGGAAAAGTAAATCAAAAAATTCAAACCATGGCTATTGGTGAAAAAAAACCACTGACATCCAGACCTGCTGATCTTTTAGAGCCTGAACTAAAAATTGAAGCAGAGCAAATTATAAAAACTGATGAAGATATTTTAACCTACGCGATGTTTCCTGATGTTGCCAAGATATTCTTACAAGAAAGGAATGCAGGTAGCATTAAACCAGAGCCTTTACTCCTCAAGGATAATGTATTTTCATCCACTGAAAAATTTGCACCAAGTGAGTTTAACGTTACACTTCATGGAGAAACATTCAATATCAAATTAACAGGGTCAGGTTACAACGGTGAGGCGAGACGGCCATTTTATGTATCCGTAGATGGTATTTCGGAAGAAGTTTTAGTTGAAACCTTAAATGAAGTTGAAGTTTCAAACGGAAAAAAAACTTCAAAAAAACAATCTCAAGATACATCTAAGACAGTAAGGCCAAGACCTAATCACGAGGGTTGTATTGCTACAGCTATGCCTGGCACAATTATTGACGTGAAAGTCAAGATTGGCGACAGAGTTGATGCTGGAGATAGTGTAATTGTTATTGAAGCTATGAAAATGGAGAATGAAATTCAATCCCCTACTTCAGGTATTGTGGTTGCGATTCATGTAACAAAAGGTGAGTCGGTATCACCAGATGAAACGCTTCTTGAAATCCAGCCTGAATCATAAAGAAAACGATGCATGTTAACGATTGTTTTGGCTTCATCTTCGCCTTATAGAAGAGAATTACTATCACGATTTAAATTGCCATTCGATGTCTTTAGTCCTGATATTGATGAAACACCTCTCATGGATGAAAAAGCAAAAGACATTTCTTTTAGGCTTGCACGCGAAAAAGTATTTAAGGTTGCGAACCACTATCCAAATTCATTGATCATCGGCTCGGATCAAACGGCTGAGTGTCAAAATCAAATTATTGAAAAACCAAATACGCATGAAAATGCTATAAAACAACTCCAGTTTTTAGGTGGGAAAATTGCAACTTTCTACACCTCACTTTGTTTGTTAAATACAAAGACAAAACAAGTTCAAGAATGTGTTATCGATTTCGAGGTGAAGTACAAAGAATTAAATCGAGAAATAATTGAATCTTATTTACTAAAAGAACAAGCTTACAATTGTGTGGGAAGCATAAAATCTGAAGGTCTTGGTATAACACTTCTTGAATATATTAAAGGTGAGGATCCAACAGCACTTGTAGGGCTTCCTCTCATAAAATTATCTAATATGCTTCGTAATGAAGGTGTTCTGTTTTAATGATAGACAACAAAAAAGGATTTTTATATCTTATACCGGTTCCAATCGACCAAAACTCTAAGGAACCTGTTCTTGTAGAAAAACATCAAAAGATAGTTGAGCAATTAGATTTTTTTGTGGTTGAGAATGAAAAAACAGCTCGATTTTATCTTGGCGCATTTAATCTTCATAAACCTATTCATCAATTGCATTTTGAAGTTCTTGATAAATTTACGACTCAAGAGGAAATTAAAATTTTTTTAGCTCCTCTTTTAAAAGGCCGCAATATTGGATTGTTGTCGGACTCTGGTTGCCCTGCTGTTGCAGATCCTGGTTCAAAATTGGTTGCATTAGCTCATGATAATAATATTAAAGTCATACCTCTTATCGGTCCAACATCAATACTATTAGCCCTAATGGCCTCAGGTCTAAATGGTCAGCAATTTAAGTTTCATGGTTACTTACCTTCTGATAAAAATGAAAGAATAAAAAAAATAATTTCTATTGAAAATGAATCTAAAAAAAATAATGAAACTCAGATTTTTATTGAAACTCCATACAGGAATCAGCATATTTTTAATGCCCTAATAGAAAATCTTAAAAAACAAACTAAGCTTTGTATTGGATTGGATATAACATCTGAGAATGAATTCATTCTGACAAAGAGCATCGCGGATTGGAAAAAAGAAATTGCAATAGATTTAAAAAATAAACCCTGTGTATTTCTTTTACAAAGCTAACATTTCTTTTATAGGCGAGAAACTCCTTCGGTGATACTCGCAAAGCCCCTGGCTTTTAATCATTTCTATATGAAATTTAGTTGGATAACCCTTATGTTTTCTAAATTGGTAAGCTGGGTAAGCTTTGTCAATTTCAATCATTTTTAAGTCGCGTTCAGTTTTTGCAATAATTGAAGCTGCAGAAATTTCAGCAATTTTATCGTCACCCTTGACAATAGCCTCACAAGAGAAGTCTACTTGAGGACAGAATAATCCATCTACCATAATTTTTATTGAAGGATATCCACTTAATCCTTTAATGGCTCTTTGCATAGCTAAAAGGGTTGCTTGGTGAATATTTAATTCATCTATCTCACCTGCGGTACATATACCAATAGACCATGCCAATGAATTTTGTTTTATCTTTTCTGCCAGAATATATCTTTTAGACTCAGAAATTTTTTTAGAATCACGCAAGCCTTCTGTATTAAACTCTCGCCCTAATATAACTGCTGCAGCATAAACTGGACCCGCTAAAGGACCTCTACCAGCTTCATCAACCCCACAAATTAAGCCCTCAAACATCTATTTTATAAATTTCAAAATAACTTTATTTAAGCGATCAGATGTATTTTGTTTTAGCTGAAAATGTATTTTTGTAAATTGAACTAATAAATGTTTTCTGTAAGATGAATCTTTTAAAATCTCAATGGTTTTAGCAGTAATATTCTCAGGTGTAGCGTCGTTTTGCAAAAGTTCTGGCACAAGAAATTTATTGAGAAGAATATTTGGAATACTTACGTATGGAAGGTATCGCATACGTTTAAGAATTTGCCAACTAATCGTTGACATTTTATAAATAACTATCATAGGTTTTTTGTAAAGGGCTGTTTCAAGCGTTGCTGTGCCTGATGCCACAATAACTGCATCAGCTGCATTAATTGCGATTGATGCATGACCAATAAGAAGCTGGATATCTAACTCCGCCTGAGTATTTTTAAATAAGGTTTTTGAGAAAATTTCGTATGTTTCTCGTGTTGGTAATGGCACTAAAAATTTAACATCACGAATTCTTTTTGATATCTCAATAGCTGAATCAATAAGAAGTTGAGCGTGCCATTTCACTTCTCCCTGCCTGCTTCCTGGCAAGAGTGCAATAACTCTGGAGGCTTTAATAATTTTAAGTTTATCTTGAGCCTTCTTTTTGTTGGGATGAAGGGGAATCATCTCGGCAAGCGGGTGACCTACGAAAGTTGCTTGAATATTTGCTTTTGAATAAATATTTTTTTCAAAAGGAAATATAGTTAGCATATGGTCTATAGATTTTTTAATTTTTTTAAGTCTACTTCTCCTCCATGCCCAGATTGAAGGACTGACATAATGGATAACAGGAATACCTTTTTTCTTTAACTGTCTTTCAATCCAGAAATTAAAATCGGGCGCATCAATACCTATGAATAAATCAGGCTTTGCATCTAGAATTTTTTTTAGAAGATTCTTTCTTAACTTTATAAGATGAAATAATTTTCTAAGGGCTTCAAAATAACCTCTCACAGAAAGTTCTTCCATTGGGAAATAAGAAGCAGTACCTTCTTTCATCATTTTAGGCCCTGCTACGCCAATAAATTTAAGGTCAGTGCGATTTAACCTCAATGCTTTGATTAAGTGACTTCCTAGCAAGTCTCCGGAAGATTCACCGGCAACTATTGCAATCGTTTTCATATTTAACGAATAAGACCGCGGGTAGATTTCGCAATAAAATCTATATAAAGATTTAGCTCCTCAGTATCCTTACTTAACAATTTTATTTTTTCCTCTGCTTCACTTAAGGAATAGCCTTGTCTATATAAAATCTTATAAGCTTCTTTAATTTTAGCTACGACCTTTGAATCAAACCCCCTTCTTTTCAAACCTTCAGCATTAATACCGTTTGGTTTTGCATCATAACCTACGGCTATAACATAAGGCGGTATATCTTTAAAAACAACCGTATTGACCGCTGTAATAATATGGCTACCAATTTTGCAGAATTGATGAACAAGAGTGAAGCCACCCAATATTGCATAGTCATCGATTGATACATGGCCCGCAAGAGATGTGTTATTTGCAAGTATGGTGTGATTTTTAATTTCACAATCATGAGCTATATGGACATATGCCATAATCCAATTATCATTACCTATCTTTGTTAAGCTTTGATCTTGAGCGGTGCCGCGATTAAAAGTGCAGAACTCTCTAATTGTATTGTTGTCACCAATTTCTAAAAATGTTTTTTCTTGATTATATTTTTTATCTTGAGGCGTCTCACCAATTGAGCTGTAGTGGTATATATGATTATTTTTACCAATTGTAGTATTTCCAGTAATTGTCACATGATTACCAATAACCGATCCAGCTCCAATGTTTACATCTGCATCAATAATAGAATAAGGACCAACATTAACGCTGGAATCTAAATTAGCTTTGGTACTAACAATTGCGGTAGGATGAATCAAAATAGTATTACAATTTTATGAATTTATTTTTTTTCTATAGGCTTTAAAATACACATCATACTTGCTTCAGCAACAACTTCATCATTAACTTTAGCAACTCCTATATACTTCCATATACCTTTTAGGACGCGATCAATTTTTACATGAATAACAAGTTGATCACCCGGGGAAACTGGTTTTTTAAAACGTGCATTATCTATTCCAGCAAAATAATAAACTGAATCATCTGATGGTTTTGTGTTCATTGTTTTAAAAGATAAAATAGCTGCAGCCTGGGCCATTGCCTCTACAATTAAAACACCTGGCATTACAGGGTAATAAGGAAAATGTCCTGGGAAAAAAGGCTCATTAATTGAAACATTCTTGATAGCAAAAATTTCCTTCCCAAGCTCCATTGATGTCACTCTATCAATAAGTACAAAAGGATATCTATGGGGTAAGTGATTTAAAATTTCATGTATATCCATTGCAGTATTTTCAGCCATCTTTGCCATTCCTATTATTTTAGTCTTTTAATTTTTGCTGCAGTTTTAAGCCATGCTGCGTGATCCTGAAAAGGCATAAGCGCAGTGTAGGTACCAGAATTTTTTATTGATCTTGTAATCATCGAGCCAGGAGAAATAATGACATTATCCGCAATTGATAAGTGTCCTAAGATCATTGCAGCTCCTCCGATAGCACAATTTTTTCCAATTTTAGCACTACCTGCAATACCTACACATCCTGCAATAATGGTATTTTCACCAATAACGCAGTTGTGTCCAATCTGCACTAAATTATCAATTTTAACGCCACTTGAGATAATAGTATCATCTAACGTACCGCGATCTATGGTTGAATTTGCGCCAATATCAACGTTATCACCTACAATAACTTTTCCTATTTGGGGAATAGCAAACCATTTATCATTGTCTTTTGCATAGCCAAAACCATCTGAGCCTATTACAGAACCTGCGTAAATCGTACAATTTCTGCCAATGATTGTATTTGTCTTTATTACAACGTTTGGATGAATAGTTGAATTATCGCCAATAATATTATCACTTTCAATTATTACTCCTGCATGGACTGTAACACCATCAGCAATAGAAACATTTTCTTCGATAACAACATTTGGGCCAATAAAAATATTTTGACCTAATTTGCAAGTAGGATGAATCATTGCAGACTTACTAATCTCCTTTTTTGGTACTTTGCTGGGATTTAAGAGCCTAGATACTTTCGCAAAGTATAAATATGGATTATTTGAAACTATCGCCGAACCTTTTCGAAAAGCAAGACTTTCGGCATTAGTGATTACAATAGCCGCTTTTGTAATTTTTAATAAATCTAAGTATTTAGGGTTATTAAAAAAGGAAATTGAATTTTGATTAGAAGATTCTAGAGAGGCAACAGAGTTAATAAGGATATTTGGATCGCCTATTAACTCGCCACCTAATTTTTTTACTAGATCACCAGATGTGATTGTTTGGCCCATAGAAACAAATTAGGCCAAAAACTATTTTTTACCTAATGATTTTAAAATTTTGTCCGTGATATCTATTTTTTCACTCGCATAAGCAACGCCATTGTATAAAACAAGATCGTAACCTTCTGCTTTTGCAACTGATGTCACAGCCTTATTAATCTGTTCTTGAAGACCACCAAGCTCTTCATTTCTTCTAATATTAATATCTTCTCTTAGTTCGCGTTCCTTACGTTGAACTTCTACACGAAGTTGAGAGAGTGATTTTTCTTTGGAATCTCGTTCAGAATCTTTCATTGTTAAAGCATCTTTAGCAAAAGTGGCTTCTCTGTCTTTCAAAGATTTTACATCCGATTTTAATTTATCAGTGCGCGAACTAAATTCTTTTTCTAATTTTTTATTACTTTCAATAGTTTGAGGCGCCTCTTGAAGAATTTTATCTACTTGAACAAAGCCTATTTTAAGTTCAGCAAAAACTACAGAGCTTGTAAAAAGGATAGATGATAAGACTAGAGCCTTAAGAAAGTACTTATATTTCAATTCGCAACTCCTAAAAATTTAAAATTAATCAATTTAAAACTGTTGGCCCATTTGGAATTGAAAAACCTCTGTTCTATCTGTAGGTTTTTCATTAAATGGTTGTGCCACTACTACCTTTAAGGGGCCAAAAGGCGAAATCCACATTACGCCAAGACCCGCAGAATATCGCAATGAGGATAACTTGATGGATTCAGATTCCTCGTATACATTACCAGCATCGATGAAAGCACTCAAGCGAAATTGATTATTATTTTTCAAAAATGGAACTGGCATAAATAATTCTAAATTACCTACCAATTGTTTTGTACCCCCTAAGAACATATTTCTTGTTTGAGTAGTCGTACCGCAGGTTGTGTCGCCCGCAAGACAGACAGGTCCAATAGATGATAGTCGATAGCCCCGGACTGAATTTACCCCACCTACATAAAAGTTTTTAAAGAAAGGGAATTCTTTTCCACCATAACTATTTGCATATCCTGCTTGACCATTAACCATAAGAGTAAGATCGTTTGTGATGTCTTTATATATGCTCTCTTGGAGAGTTACTTTATACATTTGTATGTCTAGTCCTGGGGTTGAGACTTCGGCATTTACTCTTCTTAAACCACCTTTTTTAGGGAATAAAATATCATCACGACTATCCTCTGTCCAACCAACTGAGGCAATTAATGAATTCATAGAGCAACCGGTTGCATTCGAACTACCCTTCACTGAATTACAGTAATTAATATATCTTATTGGCGATAGATCTCTAGTGAGATTATCAACTTCAGTATTGTCATAAGTCAAACCATAAGAAAAAGCATTTTTTTCAGTAAAGGGCACGCTGAATCTAAATCCTGCACCTATTGATGATGTGTCGTATGTTGCAAAAGTTACCTTTGACGCATTTACATCACGGCGATATAAGTCATAACTTAAAGCAACTCCTTCAGGAGTAAAAAATGGTTGGGTCATACTTAAAGCATAGGTTCGATTAATTCGCCCCGTATTAATTTGAGCCGAAACTCTATCACCTGTGCCTAGAAAATTAGCTTGAGTGACATTAAAGCTTCCTATAACCCCTTCTTGGCTGCTAAGGCCAGCACCAAACATTATGCTACCAGTATTCCTTTCGGTAACTTTGACCTTAAGATCGACTTGATCAGTTGTGCCAGGCACAGCTGGAGTTTCAATATTAGTATCGCTAAAAAATTGAGTTCTTTTGAGGCGTTCCTTAGAGCGCTCAATTTTATCTGCCGCATACCAACCTGACTCAACTTGTCTAAATTCACGACGAATAACTTCGTCACGTGTTCTCGTATTTCCTTCAATATCTATTCTTCTAACGTAAACCTTACGCCCAGGATCAACAAAGAAAGTAAATGCTGCAGTGTGATTATCTTTATTTACATCAGGAATAGCATTTACATTAGAAAAAGCAAAACCATCATTTCCCAAACGATTATTCATGGCTTTAGTTGATTCTGAGATTTTTTCACGATTAAAAATATCATCTTTTTTAATCTTAATGAGCTTCTGTAATTCATTTTCAGGGACTTGAAGTAAGTCGCCCGCTAACTTAACGTCGGAAACTTTATATTTAGGTCCTTCTGAGATATTGATCGTAATGAATACGTCTTCTTTGTCTGGAGTAATTGATACTTGCGTAGAATCAATACTAAATTCTAGATGCCCGCGATTCATATAAAACGATTTCAATGTTTCAAGATCAGCAGTTAATTTTTGCTTTGAATATTGATCATCTTTAAACCACCAGGATAACCAATTTGTAGTTTGAAGTTGAAATTGAGATGTAAGATCTATTTTTTGATAGATTTGATTT
>RFPQ01000070.1 GCA_009926035.1 Betaproteobacteria bacterium | reverse complement strand
TTTGAGAGAGTTTGTCCGCTTCAACATACGAACTGCCTAAAAAATATTAAGCCTGAAGAGATTATCAGAAAAATAATTTAATAATTAAGATCATCTAGCTTCTGATAGGTCTCAATCTTATTTTCCGCACAAAAACTTTTCCATTCGAAAAAATTAGTCCAGTCACTTAAGAAAATAAAATCCAAATTATTTTTTTTAGCGACTTGATAGTCGTATCTAGAGTCACCAATAAATAAAGCTGGCTTTTGTCCCGTTGATTTTTTTAATTCGCGCGTCACAATATCTTCTTTTGAATCAGGACTTCCGAAAATACCTACATCAAAATATTTTAATAAATTTTTTCTGGTAAACAAGCGGATGATCTCTTCCTGATCTCCCCCAGAGACAATCATCCAATTAGAATCTTTAGTTCTTTCTCTTAAGGCTTCAAGGCCTTGTGCGATTTCACAATTTTCCAGAAGTCTTTCAACTTCGTAATTGAGTTGATTTAAAAGATGATTCATCGAAACATCATCTACTGGCTTATTAAGAATTTTTTCTAAAAAATAAGTGAATTTAATATTTCGAGATATGCCAGTATATTCGATATGATGATTTACTAACTTCATAGCATCTTCTTCAGAGGCTCCAAACTCAAGAGCCGTTAATCGATAAGCTTCTATCTTAAGAAAATTTGAATTAAGTACGACGCCATCACAATCAAATAAGATTGTTTTGTATTGGGATATGGGAAGCATGGAATTGAATTAAGGGCGTTTAATCGCGCTTGCTTCTTTTGCTAATTTCGTAATTTCAACCCAGTTTTTGTTTGCAACGAGATCTTTTGGAGTGAGCCATGTGCCTCCACAAACTGGCACATTGGGCAAACTTAAAAAATCAGGTGCTGATTGAACAGTCACGCCACCTGTTGGACAGAATTTTACATCTGAAAAAGGGCCTGCAAATCCTTTTAGAAGATTAATGCCCCCTACTGCAACTGCAGGGAAAAGTTTAAGGAAATAATACCCATCATTATTAGCCATCATCACTTCACTTCCAGTTGATACGCCTGGCAATAAAGGCAATCCAATATCTAAGCAATGTTTACCGATTTCTGTTGTGTATCCTGGGCTCACAGCAAATTGACAGCCAATTGATTTTGCAGCTGAAGCATCTGTTTTTGTTCTTACAGTGCCCGCGCCTACAATCGCTTCAGGTAGGTGTTTAATAATTCGTTCCATCGCCTCAATGGCGCATGAAGTTCTTAGTGTTACTTCTAAAACTTTAATGCCACCTTCAAGTAAAGCTTCTGCCATAGGGACAGCATCTTCCACTTTATCAATCACAATAACTGGAATTACTGGACCGTAATTTGCTAAATCTAATGTCTTCATATTGTCCTTATATAATTTATAGCCAGGTGATTGCGCCTTCTTCGGCAGAAATCACATTTTTTCTCATGCCAGCAAATAATTCGCGCCCGATATCGTGCGCATTATTATTTCTAAGCTGATCAGAAAGATTTTCATTCTCTCTCTCATACCAGGTGTCTTCATCAACTAATGCATTCAAAGTTCCAACCATCGCATTTAATCGAATCATGTCGCCGTTGCGAATTTTGCCGATAGGTCCATTAGCTGAAGCTTCTGGACTTAAATGAATTGCAGCTGGAATCTTTCCGGAAGCGCCACTCATTCTTCCATCCGTCACAATAGCCACCTTGAAACCTTTATTTTGAAGCACTGCCAGAGGAGGTGTGAGCTTATGAAGCTCAGGCATTCCGTTAGCTTTAGGCCCTTGAAATCTTACAACTGCAACAAAATCTTTTTCAAGCTCGCCTCGATCAAAAGCACTAAGCAGTTCTTCTTGTGTGTCAAAAATGATTGCAGGCGCTTCAATAATGTAGCGATCCTGAGGTACTGCAGAAATCTTAATCACTGAGCGGCCAAGATTGCCTTGCAAAAGTTTTAGACCACCAGATTGATTAAACGGATTGTCTGCGGGTCTTACAATTGTTTCATCACCACTCTCTTTAGGTAAATCTTTCCAAATAAGCTTGCCATTTTCTTTTATAGGTTTTTTAGCATATTCTTTTAAACCACCTTCACTGGCAGTCATCACTTCTGGATACATACACCCTGTATCGATGAGTTCGCGAATCACAAATGCAGGGCCGCCTGCGGCTTGAAATTCATTCACATCTGCTTTGCCATTTGGGTAAATACTTGCTAAGAGTGGTGTTGAGCCTGCAAGATCATGGAAATCACTCCAATCAATAATAATACCGGCAGCTCTTGCAATCGCCACCCAATGAATAAGATGATTGGTAGATCCACCTGTAGCTAACAAAGCCACCATAGCATTCACAATAACTCGCTCATCAACCAATTTACCAATGGGTTTATTTTGTTTATTTTTGATAATCTTTAAAAGAGAGCGAACTGATTCTCGCGTTATCTCTTCTCTAATATCATCGCGTGGATGAATAAATGCTGCGCCTGGAACATGAAGCCCCATTGCTTCCATTAACATCTGATTGCTATTTGCTGTTCCATAAAATGTGCAAGTGCCTTCTCCATGGTATGCAGCGGATTCAGATGCTAACAACTCTTCTCGACCTACAAGACCTTGCGCATATTTCTCACGCACTTTAGATTTGGAAGTATTGTCGATACCAGTCGACATAGGACCGGCCGGAACAAAAATTGTGGGTAAATGACCAAAATGAAGCGCGCCAATTAATAAGCCAGGCACAATTTTGTCGCAAATACCAAGCATGAGTGCCCCATCATATACATCATGAGACAATCCAATAGCGGCGGCCATTGCTATGGTATCTCGAGAGAACAAACTCAATTCCATACCGGGTTCGCCTTGCGTAATGCCATCACACATTGCAGGAACCCCACCCGCGACTTGCGCTGTTGCATCGCACTTATTCGCTTCGTCACGAATAATCGATGGATAGTTTTCATATGGCTTGTGTGCTGAAAGCATATCGTTATATGCGGAAACGATTGCAATATTAGGTTTTTTTTCGCTAACGATTTTTAACTTATCATTTTTAGGGAGTGCCGCAATAGCGTGCGCAACATTAGCACATCCTAAACGATCAGCACCACGCTGTCTTTGCAACATAGCATCAATACGAGCTAAGTAAGCAATTCTCGTTGGTCTACTTTTTTCTTTAATTCTTTCAGTGATTTCTATTATGGAATGTTTCATTAAATTAATATGTTGTTATGAATAAATAAAAAATCTCTATGACAGATTATCCTAGAAACACTCTGTAAGCGTCAAACGATTAAATGTGAATTAATCATTTAAATCATTTATAGGCATTGATTTATATGCGAAAATTCCCTATATGGTTCGTATACTCATCATTAAAACATCTTCGCTCGGGGATATTATTCACTGTTTGCCTGTTGTTAATGATATTAAATATTTTGTTCCTGAAAGCTCAATTGACTGGCTAGTCGAAGAGTCTTTTGCTGATATCCCTAGGCTCCATCCTCAAATTGATTCAGTTATCACTATCTCTCTTAGGTCTTGGAAAAAAAACCTTAGAAAAAAAACAACATGGACAGGCCTTTATAAAGCAATTAAAGCAATTCGCCAGGATCGTTATGATATCGTGATTGATTTCCAGGGCTTACTTAAAAGTGCATTTTTTACTTTATTTACGCATGGCGATATTCATGGCTTTGATAAGTCCTCCATTCGAGAAACGGCTGCTTCTTATTTCTACAAACACACGCATACTGTATCTAAACAAATTCATGCTGTAGTTCGTAATCGAGAGTTAGCAGCTAAATGTTTTCAATACGACCTATTAGATCATCCTGCTCATTTTGGATTAGAAATTCATAATATCAGTAACTTCAATCTATCGGAGCGCTATGTCGTTCTCATTCACGGATCGAGTAAAAAAACCAAACAGTGGCCTATAGATCATTGGCAAAAAATTGTTCAATTTTTTAATATTTTAGGTCTAAGAGTTTTATTGCCATGGGGTAATCTTGAAGAATACCAAGCCTCCAAAACACTTCGAAAAACATCCACCAATTGCTTAGTGCTTCCTAAAATGAAGATTAGTGATCTTGCTAATATTATTTCGAGCGCAAAATGTGTTGTTGGTGTTGATTCGGGGCTAACTCATCTTGCAAATGCTCTTGGGATTCCAACCATAGGTCTTTATATGGATAGTAATCCATACCTTACTGGCGTTTATCCTAATATCAAAGTGCCGTCTGTCAATCTAGGCGAAATTGGCATCATTCCCACTGTTGAATCAACGATTTCCCAAATCGAAGCAATTATTTAACTTTATAGCCTTGAAATTTAAAGTTTCGGCCCCAAATTTGTTTTAATTCGCAATATTTCAAAAGTTTTAAAAGGTCAAATTATGAACGCAGAAGACAAAAAAAATTCATCTATTGATGATTCGGAAGACAATTTAGAGCAATCCACTTCAAATAATCCAGAAGATCAAATAAAGCTTCTTGAGGAAAAATTAGCTGAAGCTGAAGCGCAAGTTCTCTATGTGAAAGCTGAAGGCGAAAATATAAGAAAACGTTCCATTGAAGATATTGATAAAGCTAGAAAATTTGCACTTGAGAAATTTAGTAGTGAATTACTTTCCGTAAAAGATAGTCTCGATGCGGCTCTTACGATTGAAAATGCAAATATAGATAGTTATAAAAATGGCGTGGAACTCACACAAAAACAACTCATAAATGTATTTGAAAAGTTTGGCATCCACGAAATTAAAGCATTAGATGAAAAATTTGACCCCAATCAACATCAGGCAATTAGCATGATTGAATCAGAAGAAGAGCCAAATAAAATTTTGGCTGTGCTTCAAAAAGGCTACCTATTAAATGAAAGAGTTTTAAGACCAGCTTTGGTAACTGTATCAAAAACTAAAAATACATAAGCTCTTGAAATATTTAAGACCGTCCCAATTATAGATATATCAAATTAAACAGATTTTTTAAGGAAAAAAAATGGCTAAAATTATCGGTATAGACTTAGGAACAACAAACTCCTGCGTAGCTGTCATGGAAGGCGGAAAGCCAAAAGTGATTGAAAATGCAGA
>RFPQ01000069.1 GCA_009926035.1 Betaproteobacteria bacterium | reverse complement strand
AACCTAAAATATCAATTTTAAAATTACCTTGATGTTTGTGTTGGTGAGTGGTTTTTTTAAGGTAATACTGAAAAATATCTAGCATCTCTTGGATGGATACTTCACCCATCAGATTATCTAATGAAGATATCGTTTCATTAGTTTTGCTCCATGCCTCATAAATACTTTCTTCAAAAGAATCTTTTGGAGCTAATAAACTAGATTGAATATTCTTTAAATATTCATCAAATGTTTTAATCCATTCAGAAGGGCTTCTTTTTGTTCGCCATTTGTGATGTGAGGCATGTATGTGATTTAAATGTATCTTTAGGAAGGGTGTTTCATTATTCAAGCCTTCAATTAACTCAGACATCTCGATGAGATCTTTAGTTGATATACTGCCCCTGCGTTTTCTTTCTAGGTGGTTAATAAGCTTATAGCGCTGACATAACTCTTTGCCATCTGACCAGCCACTATGACTCAAGATATTTTTAATCTCATTAATCTTAGAGGTACCTCTCGCAGCCAATTCTATTAATTTTAAGTTTAAATAAACCATAGATAAATGAAATAAGGGAGTATTTAAGGAGAACTGATAAATTCTTTTTTCTTGAGAGAGACTTGGGGTAAATGTTTCGGGATGAAATGTTTTATCAAGCATGCTTGTTAGGCGATCTATAATTTGATCGAGTTGCGGCGTCACAATCAATATCTTTTTGTTATTTTCTATTTGTGTTTTGCACCATTCGACAATCTGCATGCTTTCATGTTCTTCATTAAGAAAAACACGCGACTCAATATAAGGTTTTATTTGTGACGTTTTAAAAAGCTCTATATCAACTTGAGTTTTACATGCTTCAATAAAAGAATCTTCAATAGGTGTTGTTAATTCAAAATTAACAAAACAAATAGGGTGCTCAATTGAAATATCGCCATTTCTAATATGTTCTTCACTTATCTTTAAAAGATTATTAAAAGTGATAACATTTTTATCGCTACAGTGTTTTTTAAAAAGCAGGCGCCAAGCGTTAAAAAATGCATGTTCTTCACTACGCTCTTCACTTTTTAAAGTATTTTCGCCAATATTAAATTGATCAATGAGTCGGTTGGCCTGCATTGCGGTTTCACTTAAGTTTTCAATATTGGATAAATCAAAAAATGATTTTTTATATTGCTTAATACTACTTTCCCATAATAATTTTTCTTCAACCCCATTAAGAACCCGATATGACATTTTGATATTTGGGTGTTTTTTAAAGAGATTATTGATGAAATCATGAAGCGCCCATACCCTTTCTTTTGAATCAAAGTGTTGGCTTAATTTATAAGCTTCTTTTGAATTTCGGCAGAGGTAGATAGGCTTTTGCTCAGAATGCATGCTTCTATTGTAAACTTAACCCCGTTAATTATTATTAAAAAATATGACAGAGCGTAAAAATTACATTACTAAGCAAGGATATCAGCGCTTAAAAGATGAGCTCGATTTTTTAGTTAAAGTTGATCGACCCAAGGTTGTAGCTGATGTTTCATGGGCTGCAAGTAATGGCGACCGAAGTGAGAACGGAGATTATATCTATGGGAAGAAACGCTTACGCCAAATTGATGCAAGGGCTAAATTTTTATTCGGTCGCATTGATGAAGCGGTAGTAATTGATCCTTCGTCGCAAGAGCAACAAGACAAGATTTTTTTTGGCGCATGGGTAACTCTACTCAATGAATCAGATGATTCGGAGCATTATTATCGTATTGTGGGGCAAGATGAAATTGATACAGAAAAAGGCTTTATTAGTTGGGTATCACCCATTGCTAAAGCCCTTTTAGGTAAAAACTTAGAGGATGAAGTGAAGGTTGAAACCCCTGGAGGTTTAGTGAAATTTAGAATTATTAATGTAGCTTATCATGAGTAATAAAAGTTCTATCATTTGCCATTTAACATGTAAGGTGATTGATTTTTTTGGGGATATTGGCGTTGCTTGGCGAATAGCAAAGCAGCTTAAGGTTGATTTTAATATTGAGGTACATCTTCTCGTTGACGATCTTGTAACCACCAAGAGATTGATACCTTCAATCGATCTTACCCTGCATAAACAAACGATTAATGGAATCAATATTTGTCATTGTGATTTTAGTGAGGATTCAACATCACTTCCGCCGCCTCCAGATTTTGTGTTTAACCTTTTTAATATAGATTTGCCACATAGTTATAAAACGCTTATTAAGCGCAAAAAGTCTAAATATATTGTGATTGAATATTTATCAGCCGAATCCTGGGTAGATAACTTCCATTTAAAACCTTCTATCGATCCTGAATCGGGGCTTATTAAAACTTTCTTTTATCCTGGCTTTACTAATCAAACAGGGGGTCTTATTCGGGAAAAGGGATTGTTTTTGCGCCGAGAGGCTTTTGATCAATTTAGACGCAAAAAGCTTATTCAGTCATTAGGCGGAGATCCGAACTTATATTCAATATCACTCTTTTATTATCCAATACAAAAAATTGAAGTTTTTTTGGATGTAATAGATCGCATAAAGAAACCTGCTCAATTTTTTATACCTCAATATCTATTTGATCTTTTAAAGCTAAAAAATAACTATCAATTTGTTCATATCATTCCTTATCCGTTTTTAAATCACGATGATTTTGATAATCTACTTTGGTCATGTGATCTTAATTTTGTGCGAGGAGAAGACAGCTGGACAAGAGCAATTTGGGCTGGCAAACCTTTTATTTGGCAACCTTATATTCAAGAAAATAATATTCATTTAATTAAACTTAAGGCTTTTTTAAAGCGTTATTGCGAAGGATGTGATCAAGATTTATCTGAAATTTTAATTAAAATGCATGATGACTGGTCGAATAATAAATTTAATGAAGTTTTATGGTGTGATTTTTTTAAGCAACAAGCTCGTCTAGAAGCTTTTGTATTTAAGCAAAGTCATCATTTTTTCAAAGAGGCTTCATTTGTAGAGAGTTTGATCGATTATTGTTATGAAACATAATTTTCGAGTATAATCTCACCCTTTATTTGCTAAGCATTCCCAAGGATCAATATTATGAAAATCGCTCAAGAACTTCGCGCTGGTAACGTTATTATGGTTGGCACTGACCCTATGGTCATCTTAAAAACTGAATATAACAAATCAGGTCGAAATTCAGCTGTTGTGAAAATGAAGATGAAAAATCTTCTCACTGAAGCGCCTAGTGAAAACGTATATAACGCGAGCGATAAATTTGAAGTGATTGTCTTAGATAAAAAAGAAGTTACTTATTCTTATTTCTCAGATCCTGCTTACGTTTTTATGGATAGCGAATACAATCAATATGAAGTTGATGCTGAAAATATGTCAGAAGCTTTGAATTTCTTAGAAGATGGCATGCCTTGCGAAGTGAAATTTTATAATGGCAAGGCTATATCTGTAGAGTTACCAAATTCTGTAACGCGTGAAATTACCTATACTGAACCAGCTGTAAAAGGCGACACCTCAGGTAAGGTTATGAAGCCAGCTAAAATAAATACAGGTTTTGAAGTGATGGTGCCTTTATTCTGCAATACAGGCGACAAAATTGAAATTGATACACGAACTTTAGAATACAAAAACCGCGTTTTATAATTTTAAGCAGTTCCGCCTACAACTAAGCCATCAATTTTGATTGTGGGCTGACCAACACCCACCGGAACGCTTTGACCTTCTTTGCCACAAGTTCCCACCCCTGAATCTAAAGACATATCATTTCCGATCATACTGACTTTCTTTAATACTTCTGGCCCATTGCCTATTAAAGTTGCGCCTTTGACTGGGTAAAGGAGTTTTCCATCCTCAATCATCCAAGCTTCAGCTGCAGAAAATACAAATTTACCGCTTGTGATATCTACCTGACCACCACCAAAGTTAACTGCATAAATACCTTTCTTGACTGACTTGATAATCTCTTCAGGTGTTTTAGTGCCATTAAGCATATAAGTATTTGTCATTCTCGGCATCGGAAGATGCGCATAGGATTCTCTTCTCGCATTTCCAGTGGTAGGCATATTCATAAGTCTCGCATTTAATGTATCCTGAAGATATCCTTTAAGAATACCATTTTCTATAAGGACCGTCCTTTGTGTTTCGTTGCCTTCATCATCAATATTTAAAGAGCCTCTTCGATCTTTGATCGTACCATCATCTACTACAGTGATATCTTTTGCAGCGACTTGAGTCCCAATTTTATTGCTAAATGCGGAGCTACCTTTTCGATTGAAATCACCTTCTAAACCGTGACCAATAGCTTCATGTAAAAGAATACCTGGCCATCCAGGACCTAAGACAACTGTCATACTCCCAGCAGGCGCAGGTTTTGCATTGAGATTTGTAGTGGCTTGATGAACTGCTTCATGCGCATATTGTTTTAATATTTCATCAGAGAAATATTCAAATCCAAAACGACCACCACCACCGGAAGAGCCTTGCTCTCTTTTTCCATTTGATTCTGCAATGACATTAATCGATAATCTTACGAGAGGCCTGATATCAGCAGCAATTTTTTGCTCATGATTAATGACGAATACCACTTCATATTCTCCCGCAATCGATGCTGTGACTTTAGTAATGCGTTCATCCATTTTTTTAGCAAAATTTTCTATTTTTTCTAGTATTTTAATTTTAGTTTGAGCGGGCATTGCTGAAAGCGGATCTTTACCGCTATATAAATTAGATATGATTCTTGGATGATCGAGTTTATGACTTTGATTTAAATTTTTAGAAGCAATGGCTTTAGCAATATTTGATGAAGACAAAAGGGCTTCAATAGAAATATCATCAGAATATGCAAAAGCAGATTTGTCTTTGTTTACGGCTCTGACACCTACACCTTGGTCAATTGAGAAACTACCTGATTTAACTTGACCTTCCTCAAGTCCCCAATATTCATTTTTTGTATATTGAAAATAAAGGTCTGCATAATCAATACCATGTGACATCATACTATTAAGTATTTTATTCAGATCATTTACATCAATTCCAGACTGTGCAAGAAGCAAATCTTTTGCATGAGTAATTTTATGTTCCATAAGAGATGTTATTTAATGGTTCGATGTTTAAGAGCAGGTAAGGATTTACGAATAGATTTAATATATTC
>RFPQ01000068.1 GCA_009926035.1 Betaproteobacteria bacterium | reverse complement strand
ACTCGTGAAAATGTAGGTAAACGTTTAGCGATTCTTCTTATAGAAAAAGGACAAACGGAAGTTGTAACAGCACCGGTCATCCAACAAGAAATTGGTGGTGGTCGTGTACAAATTTCTGGGATGAATAGCCCACAAGAAGCTACCGATATATCTCTTTTATTAAGAGCTGGTGCTCTTGCAGCTCCTATGCAAATAATTGAAGAGCGCACCGTAGGCCCAAGCATGGGTGAAGAAAATATTAAACGAGGTATTCACTCTACGTTGTGGGGGTTTGCCGCTATTTCCGTCATGATGATCTTTTACTACATGGTCTTTGGAGGCGTTTCTATTTTTGCTCTTGGTGTAAATTTATTATTATTAGTCGCTTTATTATCCATTCTCCAAGCCACTCTCACACTTCCTGGATTGGCAGCGATTGCCTTAGCATTAGGTATGGCAATTGATGCAAACGTGCTTATTAACGAAAGAATCAGAGAAGAGCTAAGAAACGGCAATACTCCGCAAGCAAGTATTCATGCGGGTTATGATCGCGCATTTGACACAATCCTAGATTCCAATGTCACGACATTAATTGCAGGTCTCGCCTTATTTATGTTTGGTACAGGTCCGATTAAGGGTTTTGCTGTCGTTCATGTATTAGGCATTTTAACTTCCATGTTTAGCGCTATCTTGGTGTCAAGAGCGCTTGTGAATATTCTTTACGGGTATCGACGTAAAATTGATAAATTATCTATCGGTCAGATCTATAGGCCCCATCAAGACTAATTATGGAATTATTTAGAATAAAAAAAGATATCCCTTTCATGAGTTATGGTCGCTTAACCACGACCATTTCTCTCATCACTTTCATTATTGCGATTATCTTCTTGGGTCTTAAAGGTCTTAATCTTGGTGTTGATTTTACTGGCGGCACACTTATGGAAGTCAGTTATAGCCATCCGGCAGATATCGATAAAATTCGTCAAGTAATGGATAAAATTGATCTTAAAGATGCAACGGTGCAAAACTTTGGCACAAGTAAAGATGTTTTGATTCGCTTACCTATTCGACAAGATTTATCGATTGCTCAATTATCAGAAAAAGTATCATCAGCTCTTATTGAAAGCGATAAAGATACAAAAATACAAAGAGTAGAATCTGTGGGCTCGCAAGTTGGTGAAGAACTTTATGCAAATGGTGCGCTCGCTTTGCTCCTTGTATGCTTTGGAATTATCGCTTATCTTGCACTAAGATTTGAATGGCGTTTTGCGGTTGCAGCCATCATTGCTAATATGCATGATGTCATTATTATTTTGGGCTTTTTTGCATTTTTTCAATGGGAATTTAATCTCACCGTTCTTGCAGCCATTCTTGCTGTATTAGGCTATTCTGTAAATGAATCTGTTGTTGTTTTTGATCGCGTCAGAGAAAATTTTAAAAAAATGAGAAAAGCAAGTGTGGTCGAAGTCATTGATAACGCGATCACAAGAACAATGTCACGCACTGTGATTACTCATCTTATGACACAAACTATGGTGTGCTCAATGCTATTCTTTGGTGGAGAAACCCTTCATAACTTCTCACTTGCTTTAACGATTGGTATTTTATTTGGCATTTATTCGTCAGTACTTGTAGCATGTCCGGTAGCAATGTGGCTTGGTGTGTCTCAGCGCAATCTCAGTCAAGATCAACCTAAAGAAAATCAATCACAAGAAATTAATCCTTAAGTTTTTTTAAACTTTGAACACCCTTTCCATTAGCTATCAATTTGTCATTCTTATAGCTTTAGTTGCTATATCAGCATTTTTCTCGCTTGCTGAAACAAGCTTAATGACAGTCAATCGTTATAGATTAAAACATCTAGTATCCCAGGGTAATCATGCAGCAAAACTTACTCAGAAACTTCTCTTTTCAACAGATAAGCTTTTAGGGGTTATATTGCTATGTAAAGAATTCGCGAATGCAGCCTCTGCAATGTTCGTGACGGTGATTACTGTTAGGCTTTATGGAGAAGGTCAAATAGCGCTCATGGTTGGAACTTTAGTAACTACTTTTTTGATTCTTATTTTTGGCGAGATATCACCTAAAGTTATTGCGGCTTCCAAGCCTGAACGTTTTGCTTTCTTTAGTAGCTATGTGCTCTACCCGCTTTTAAAAATTCTCTATCCCATAGTTATCTTAGTTAACTTTTTTGTATTAACATTTGTAAAAATATTTAATGTGAAGATAGATTTCAATAATAATCTTCATGCAATATCTATGGATGAATTAAGAAGTATTATTTCTGAAGCTGGTCAATTCATTCCTAATCAACATCGCAAAATTTTACTTAATTTATTTGAGCTCGAACGAATAACTGTGGATGACATTATGATTCCTCATACTTCTGTTGAGTCTATCGATTTTGATTTAACTGATGAAGAGGTAATTCAAAAACTGCTTACTTTCCAACACAGTAGAATATTAGTCAAAAAAAATTCAACTGAAAGCATTCTAGGCTTACTTAATACACAAAAAATTATCAAACAACTTAATTTGCATGATGCCTTAAATAAAATTACAAAAGATGATTTAAAAACACTTATTTCAGAACCATACTTTATTCCTTCGGGCACACCTTTATATACCCAAATGCAACACTTTCAAGATAAGCAAGAAAGAGTGGGTTTAATTGTAAATGAGCATGGTGAATTTATTGGGCTATTAAGTCTTGAAGATATCTTAGAAGAAATTGTCGGTGAATTTAACCTAGATTTTCTATCAAAATCATCTAAATTTAGTCAAGATGAAGATGGCGGATGGATTGTAGATGGAAGTGTCACTATTCGTACACTGAATAAAAAATTAAATCTTCAATTTCCAATTGACGGACCTAAAACACTTAATGGCTTAGTATTAGAATATTTTGAGGATATCCCTGAACCGAACACAAGCTTCAAAATTGCCAATCACACCTTAGAAGTTCTTCAGTCTCACGATCGCATTGTGAAGAGCATAAAAATCTACCCAATATCGTAATTTTTTATAAATTCTCAAAAAGAATTGCTTGAGTTTTTATTTTTTTTAATCACAATAATCATTAGGGTTTAGCTAATGCCAAAAATAAATGCAACTGAAGACATAAAGCTTAGTCCAAAAAAAGCTAAGACTAAACTACCTAGTATGTACAAAGTGATCATACTAAATGATGACTATACGCCCATGGAGTTTGTAGTAAATACGATTCAGCGTTTTTTTAATAAAAGTGTTGATGAGGCCACTCGTATAATGTTAAAAATACATACAGAGGGATTAGGAGTATGTGGAATTTTCCCTGTAGATATTGCCGAAACAAAAATGAATCAAGTGCTAAACTATGCAAAAGAACATCAGCACCCTTTGCAATGTATTATTGAAAGAATTGATTAAACTTAAATTATGATTGCTCAAGAACTTGAAGTAAGCCTGCATATGGCATTTATGGACGCTAGACAAAAGCGTCATGAGCTTATTACGGTTGAACATTTACTTCTCGCTATGCTTGATAATCCCTCAGCAGCCGAAGTATTAAAAGCGTGTGGCTCGAACATTGATATGCTTAGAAATGAATTAACACAATATATCGATGATCATACGCCAACCATATCTGGTGAAGATGAAGTAGACACCCAACCCACACTCGGATTTCAAAGAGTTATTCAAAGAGCGATGCTTCATGTGCAATCTTCTGGCAAAAAAGAAGTAAATGGGGCAAATGTTTTAGTCGCAATTTATGGTGAAAAAGATTCACACGCTGTTTATTTTCTTCATCAACAAGGCGTAACTCGACTTGATGTTGTTAATTTTATTGCGCATGGCGTTTCTAAATTAAACGAAGGAGATACACAGAGAACATCTCCCGAACAAGAAAATGATCAAGAATCCCCTTCTTCTAAAGCTCTAGAAACATATACGATCAATCTAAATAAGATGGTATTGGCTGGAAAAATTGACCCGCTTATTGGCCGAGATTCAGAAATTGAACGTGTCATTCAAACATTATGTAGAAGAAGAAAAAATAATCCGCTCTTGGTAGGTGAAGCCGGGGTAGGTAAAACTGCTATTGCCGAAGGGCTCGCAAAAAGAATTGTCGACAAAGAAGTTCCTAGTATTTTAGAAAATACCACTATATTCTCTCTCGATATGGGCTCTTTACTTGCAGGTACAAAATATCGTGGAGATTTTGAGCAAAGACTTAAATCTGTCATGAAGCAACTGAACGAACATAAAGATGCTATATTGTTTATTGATGAAATTCATACCCTTATAGGGGCAGGTTCTGCAAGCGGTGGAACACTTGACGCATCTAATCTTCTTAAGCCTGCGCTATCAAATGGATCTATTAAATGCATAGGTGCTACGACTTACCAGGAATACAGAACGGTCTTTGAAAAAGATCATGCACTCACAAGAAGATTTCAGAAAATTGATGTTAACGAGCCCAGTATTCTTGATACGATCAATATCCTTAAGGGTCTTAAATCAAGATTTGAAAAACATCATAATGTAAAATATTCTGTTACAGCGATTAATAGTGCTGCGGAACTTTCTGCAAAATATATCAATGATAGACATCTCCCTGACAAAGCTATTGATGTAATTGATGAAGCTGGGGCAGCACAAAGAATACTCCCAAAAAATAAACAAAAAAAAGTTATTACTAATAAAGAAATTGAAGATATCGTAGCGAAGATCGCAAAGATACCTCCAAAAAATATTTCTAATGACGACAAAAACGCCCTTAAAAATCTTGAACGAGATCTTAAAGCGGTAATTTTCGGGCAAGATAAAGCAATCGAAAATCTAGCAAGCGCTATCAAGATGACAAGAAGTGGATTAGGTATGCCAAATAAACCGATTGGCAATTTCCTCTTTAGCGGCCCAACAGGCGTTGGAAAAACAGAAGTGGCCCGCCAACTTGCTTATATATTAGGTATTGAACTCGTTCGTATTGATATGAGCGAATATATGGAAAGACATGCAGTATCAAGACTCATCGGCGCTCCTCCAGGGTATGTGGGATTTGACCAAGGCGGGCTCTTGACTGAATCTGTCAACAAACAGCCTTATTGTGTCCTTCTTCTTGATGAAATTGAAAAAGCGCATCCAGATATTTTCAATATCCTTCTTCA
>RFPQ01000067.1 GCA_009926035.1 Betaproteobacteria bacterium | reverse complement strand
GGCACATCTATAATTTTCACTTCTGGATTGTTAGGAACGGGAAGGCTATCTTTTGAATATTGCTTTGGCATATTAAAGCTAATATACCAGCCTCTTTCATTTTCTTCTGAAATAACTGGTGCCGTCATTTCAATTTTTTCAGAAGCATCACGAGTTACTACTGGAGCGGTCATATCAATTTTTTTTGACCCTTCATTTGTTTTATTGTTTCCAAAAATAAAATCAGCTAATAAACGAAATCCTTTACTTGATGCATTGTCAAAAGTACCTGTAACTAGAACTTGAGCAATTAGTTTAGGTTGATACTCTCTTATTTCAAATGTATCTTTTTTTTCAATACTAATGAATTCGGGCTCTTCAATTGCCATAACTGTAAGGCTTATTAAAAACAAAAGGAATGTCACAAAAATACTTAAACGCATAATATCTACCCATTTAAAGTTATTAAATCACTAATTATTCTTGCTGCCTTAGGAGCCATCGTCAATCCATAACGATAATGACCTATATTTAAGTATACATTATTGTATCTATGATGCTTTTCTATCATAGGCACATTGCCTTCGGAGCCAGGCCTTAAGCCACTCCATTGATTTTCAATACTGTAGTTTTTTAAAGCTGGCATTAAATGTTCGGCTTTCTGTTGAAGAGAATGTCTAGCCTCGTCAGTAATTCCTTTATCAAATCCAACGTCCTCTTTAGTGCTTCCAGCAAGAATTACACCATCCTGTCTTTGAACTAAATAAAAATCATCTTTATAAATGATATATGGCAATTTTTCTTGGATGGCAGGATATTGAATAAGCTGCCCTCTGATAGGTTTAATTTTTGGTATATCAATTTCATTTAGAACATAAGAGCTCCAAGCGCCTGAGGCTACAACATAGTAATCTGCTTCTAAATTAAGGTCACTCTCAGTTTGAAGACATCGGATAAAATTATTTGAATCTATAATAGGGCTAACTTTTTGATGCTCCATCATGACAACATTTTTTTTAATTAAAAATATTTTTAAAGCTTTGAGTAAACGAGGATTTCTAATTTGAGCTACATGCGGTAAAAATAAGTATGGTGTTTTTTCTATTTGAACTTGCTGAATTTCAATATCATTTTTCTGACACCATCTTATTGCGTTCTCTTTATCGTTGATGTCATAAATCAACATGCCTGATTCAATCCACTCAGAATCAATTCCTGTATCTTTTTTAAGAATCTCGGAAAGTTGATGATAAAAATCGGCACTACCAAAACAAAGATTATTCACAGCATCTTGATAATTCCAAGGTAATAATGGAGAGAGAATGCCCGCTCCGGCCCAGGAAGCCTCCTGACCAATAGCGCTCTGATCAAGCAAAGTCACTTCATATCCTTTTTCAATAAGAAACAAGGAGGTTATACATCCCACAATACCGCCGCCAATGACAGCAACTTTTTTTGTCATGCCTATTTGCCAGTCAGTATATATTTTTCTAAAGCATTGAGTTTGTCTGGTATACCCAACACCACAAGAACATCTCCTGAAGACAAAACGATGTCATCTCTAGGTTCTATATCTTCCAACATATTAGGTCGCCTCAGATACTTAAGCTCAACATTAAACATGGCAAATGGAATTTGCATAAGCTTCCAAGAATATACGTATGATTTTTCGTTAATTTCAATGGCATGCAGCCTCAATTGAGGCTCTGTTACTTCAGCTTCTGCATCTGACATACCACCAAAATAACCTCTAAACATTTTGTAACGTTCTTCTCTAAAAGAACGAATACGCTTCACAACTCGATTAAGGGGAACGCCTAAAACAACAAGTGCGTGAGAAGCTAACATTAAACTACCTTCTAAAATTTCTGGGACAACTTCGCTTGCGCCAGCATTTCTAATATCGTCCATGTGTGTATCATCTAGCGTCCTTACAATTACAGGTATATTTTTATATGTGTCTTGAATCACATGAAGCACTTTCATTGAAGCTCTGAAATCTGCATAACTTATTACAAGCGCTTTCGCTGTTTTAATGCCTGCCGCCTCTAAAACAACTCTTCGACTTGCATCGCCATACATTACGTGTTCACCCCCAGCTGATGCATCATTTACCCGACTTGGATCAATATCAATCGCAATAAATGGAATATTCTCTTCTTTTAAAAAGCGCCCTAAGTACTGTCCACTTCTGCCATATCCACACAAAATTACATGGTCTTTTAAAGTTCGACCTATTGATTGAATCGCTTGAACGGTATCAGCGCTATTACGGTTATAGCTTTTGGATAAATAACGCGCTATACGGCCGTTATACTGAATGATAAATGGAGCTAATATCATTGAAAATAATGATGCGGCTAGAATAATTTGGAATGCATGAGTTCCGATTACATGCTCTTCTCTAGCGAGCGCCAAAATCACAAAACTAAACTCCCCTGCTTGCGCCAAGATAAGTCCCGTTCTAATACCTACACCAATTTCATAATTAAATAATCGAGCCAATAACATAATCACCAAAGCTTTGAATAAGATAAATCCCAACGTAATTAAAATGACATAACCAATATTCGAAGCAATTTGGTGAAGATTAAGCAACATACCAATACTGATGAAGAAAAGGCCTAATAAAATATCTCTAAAAGCTGCAATATCTGATTCAACCTGATAGCGATAGCGTGTTTCGGAAATTAACATGCCAGCCATAAAAGCTCCGATACCATAAGATAATCCAGCCATTTTGGTTGAGAAGGAGAATAAGAGTGTAATCATTAATACATTCATAATGAATAACTCACGTGACCGTTGATTTGCTACCACAGCAAACCAAGAATTCATTAAAGGCCTACCAAATTTAAAAAGAATGGAAAATAAAAAGATAGCTTTTAAAAGTGACATTAAAAATATGGTGCTAATATCATTTGTTGAAGCTCCAAGCGCTGGGATCAATATTAAGATTGGAATAACTGCTATATCTTGAAAGAGTAAAATACCAATGGCCAATCGACCATGTCTTGAATTTAAATCAACGCGCTCCATGAGTATTTTTGAAACAATAGCTGTTGATGACATCGTAAATGCACTTCCAATTACGAATGCTGAAGTTAAATGAAGTCCCAGCCACCATGCAACACTTATAGAAGCAAATAAAGTAATGAGTACCTGTGCCCCGCCTAAACCGAAAAGGATATACCTCATGGAGTAAAGCTTAGGTAAACTAAATTCAAGTCCAATACTGAACATCAAAAACACAATACCAAATTCAGCAAAATGCCGCCCAGACTCGGAATCAGGCAATACACCGATTAAATGAGGTCCTAAAATTAAACCTACAATAAAATAGGCAATCATTGCAGGTAATTTTAAATATCGAAATAATCCAACTAGTAAAACTGAGCTTACTAGCAAAATAAGAACTAAAGGTAGAGTGTCAAACATTCATTTATCCAAGATTAATCAATAATTTTTAGGTTTAATGCACATATAAACCCTTTTACATGAGTATCTATTACCCTCTACAATATATGTATGACAAAGACATCATCAAAAAATACACTCGAACGCGCTCGTCAAGTCCTTGAAATTGAAGCACAAGAAATATCATCTTTAGCAAATAGGCTTGATGATCATTTCGTCAATGCTGTTCAGCTCATTTTACATTGCGATGGGAGAGTTGTGGTAAGTGGGATGGGCAAATCAGGGCATATTGGAAGAAAATTAGCATCTACTTTCGCAAGCACAGGCACTCCTAGCTTCTTTATGCATCCTGCAGAAGCTAGTCATGGGGATCTAGGAATGATTACACCTAATGATGTGGTCATTTTTCTATCAAATTCTGGTAAAAGTGATGAGCTCATATCCATTCTTCCTGTGATCAAAAGAATTGGTGCAAAAATTATCTCAATTACAGGTAATAGTAATTCCGAGCTTGCAAGAGAATCTGAGATTCATCTAAGTGCACAGGTATCTCAAGAAGCTTGCCCTTTAGGACTATCTCCCACAGCTAGCTCTACAGCATCGCTTGCTTTGGGTGATGCGTTGGCTATATGTGTCCTTGATCAAAGAGCATTTACAGCTGAAGATTTTGCTCGATCACATCCAGGTGGCAGCCTAGGCAAAAGACAAGTTGTTCGAGTACGCGACATAATGCGAAAAGCTGATCAGGTACCTTCGATTGATGAGCACGCATTAATTTCTGATGCGATCCTTGAAATATCTCTGAAAGGATTAGGTTTTACAGCAATCGTGGACAAAGAATCTAGACCTATTGGTATGTTTACTGACGGAGATTTAAGAAGACAGCTTTCTAAAAAAATAAATTACGAAAAACAGTCCGTCAAAGAAATTATGAATAAAAATCCAAAAACAATATTTGATGATCAAATTATTATTGATGCGATTAATCTTATGGAGAGTAATAAAATTAATGGGATACTTGTTATAAATAGAGAGTTTAAATTAGTAGGCGCTTTTAATATGCATGATCTTTTTAAAGCGAAAGTGATTTAATGGATTCTAATCTCAAGACTCGCGCCCAAAAAATTAAACTTGTTATTTTTGATGTTGATGGTGTCATGACAGATGGCTCACTCTTTATTGGAGATGATGGCCAAGAATATAAAATGTTCAATACGCAAGATGGCTTAGGCATGCGATTACTTAAAAAAAGCGGGGTTAAACTCGCGATTATTACTGGTCGCAATTCCAATAGCGTTCTTATTCGTGCCGAGAACTTAGAAGTCGATTACTTTTATCAAGGTATTTCAGATAAAAAAGAAGCATTTTCTGATCTCATTAAAAAAACAGGATTAAAAGCGGAAGAATGTGCATTTATGGGGGATGATATTGTAGATTTACCTCCCATGTTGCAATCGGGTCTCGCTATTACCGTTCCAGCAGGTCACGATGAAGTTAAAAAGATTGCACATTTTATTACAGCAAAAATTGCTGGCTATGGCGCCGTTCGAGAAGCTTGTGATTTTATTATGAAAGCACAAGGCACTTACGACTCAGTCATTGCGCCTTACTTTAAATGATCAATCGCTTCTCTGTTTTATTCCCCATTTTCTTCGCTGCAATCTTGGCATTTATTTCTTACTGGGTTCAAGTTTCCGTTGAAAATGAAAGCGAAAAAAGAGTAAACAAATTGAGTAATAGCCCTGATTATTTTTTAACTAACTTTAAAACAATACAAACCGAGTCTGACGGCTCTATTCGTTTTATTTTGTCAGCGAATGAAATGACACACTTTGTCCAAGACGATACAACTCGTTTAAAAAAACCACTTTTTATTAAATACAAAAACAATCTGCCTAGCTCACAAATTGA
>RFPQ01000066.1 GCA_009926035.1 Betaproteobacteria bacterium | reverse complement strand
TATTACAAACAAGAGTTCAAAATAAAGAAATCGCATTATGGCTTGCAACTCATGAAACATTAGACTCATTGATAGCTTTAGAAAAAGATTTGAATGTATTCCCTCTGATTGCTGTTTTTATCGAAAGATTTCAAGATGGTCGAATTTTTACGATAGGTAACTTGATCCGTACCCGCTATCAATTTAAAAATACTTTAAGAGCTTTTGGTGATGTATTACAAGATCAATTATTTTATTTAAAGCGCTCAGGATTTGATAGTTACCTTATTAAATCAGGTAAAGATGTTCATGAAGCATTAAAAGCACTTCAATCTTTTAGCGATCCTTATCAGGGTGCGGTTGATATTAAAGAGCCTGTTTGGAAAAGAAAGGTTCGCTCATGAGTCTCCAGCAGATCAAAAAATATATCGATAAAATAAATATCAACGATGTGCTTATCAAAATCATTGATGAAAAATCAAAAAATGTTATATCGCTAATCCAAAACAATATTGAGAAATATCACAGCGTTGCTTTTGCAAATAGTTTGGGTGCAGAGGATATGGTGCTTGTCGATATCATTCATAGAAACAGACTCAATGTGGAAATTTTTTCAATTGATACAGGAAGGCTGCCTCCTGAAACATACAACTTAATTCAAAAAACAGAAGAAAAGTATCAATTTACAATCAAACTTTACTTCCCCAATCAAGAAAAAGTAGAAACTTATGTCAATACCAATGGCATCAATGCTTTTTATAGCTCTCTTGATTTAAGAAAAGCGTGTTGTGCAATTCGCAAAGTCGAACCTTTAAATCGAGCATTAAAAAATAAAAAAGCCTGGATTACAGGTATGAGACAAGAACAATCTCAAACACGATTAGCATTAAAAGAAGAAGAGTTTGATGAAGCACATCAATCTCAAAAGTTAAATCCTTTAACCTCATGGAGTGAGCTAGAAGTTTGGGCTTACATTAAAATTCATGATGTTCCCTATAACGCACTTCATGATCAATTTTATCCAAGTATTGGATGTGCCCCATGCACACGAGCAATTTCCGCAGGAGAAGATATTAGAGCTGGGCGCTGGTGGTGGGAAGATCCTCAAAATAAAGAATGTGGATTACACGTAAAATAATATGACAACACTTTCAAATTTAACACATTTAGATTGGCTTGAATCTGAAGCTATTCATATACTTCGAGAAGTCGCTGGCCAATGTAGCAATCCCGTTTTACTTTTTTCAGGGGGCAAAGATTCTCTTTGTTTATTAAGATTAGCCGAAAAAGCATTCAGACCAGGACGCTTTCCTTTTCCCCTGCTTCATATTGATACAGGCCATAATTATGATGAAGTGATTCAATTTAGAGATCTTCGCGCTAAAGAGTTAAATGAAAGATTAATTGTAAGATCTGTTGAAGACTCGATGAAGCGCGGTACAGTCGTTTTAAAAACACCTGATGAACCTCGCAATAAACATCAATCTGTTACCCTCTTAGAGGCGATTGCTGAATTTGAATTTGATTGTTGTATTGGTGGTGCAAGACGTGATGAAGAAAAAGCACGCGCTAAGGAGCGCATTATGAGTTTCAGAGATGAGTTCGGGCAATGGGATCCCAAAAACCAAAGGCCTGAATTATGGAATCTCTATAACGCAAAAGTACATAAAGGTGAAAATATTCGTGCTTTCCCTATTTCCAACTGGACTGAAATGGATGTGTGGCAATATATCGAACGTGAAAAATTAGGTTTACCTAGTATTTACTTTGCACATAAGCGTCCTATTGTGAGACGCGGAGGAGCTATTGTGCCCATAACCCCTCTGACCCCTAAAAAAGATCATGAAGTCGTTGAAGAAATTATGGTGCGCTATAGAACAGTAGGCGATATTACTTGTACAGCACCTGTTGAAAGTATAGCTGATAGCGTTGAAAAAATTATTATCGAAACTGCAAGTACCACCATTACAGAACGTGGTGCCACAAGGTTAGATGATCAAACATCAGATGCCTCCATGGAGCAACGCAAAAAAGAAGGTTATTTCTAAAATGTCTCAAGAAAATATTCAAGATAGCTTATTACGTTTTATGACGTGCGGTAGCGTCGATGATGGCAAAAGCACACTCATTGGCCGCCTTCTTTTTGACACTAAAACCATTCTGACAGACACACTCACCCAAATTGAAAAGACCTCTAAAAAAAGAGGTATGACAGCTGTAGATCTATCTTTAATTACAGATGGTCTTCAAGCAGAACGTGAACAAGGCATTACGATTGATGTTGCCTATAGATATTTTAGTACGGGCTCACGTAAATATATTATTGCAGATGCCCCAGGACACGAGCAATACACTCGCAATATGGTGACTGCGGCTTCTACCGCTCATTTAGCCATTATCTTAATTGATGCTAGAAAAGGTGTTCTAACACAAACAAGACGACACTCATTTTTAGCAAAACTTGTTGGCATTCCTCATATTGTTGTCGCAATTAATAAAATGGATCTTATTGATTACGATGAAAGTAAGTACAAAGCTATTTGCGAGAGCTACAAGGCGTTTGCGAAAGAAATTAAACTATCTGAAAATCGTACCATTGAATTTGTGCCAATGTCAGCATTAAATGGGGATATGATTGTAGATCGTGGTGAATCTATGAATTGGTATCAAGGCCCAACACTACTTGATATCTTAGAAAAAACAACCGCAGATTACGCGGGCAAAGACAAAAACTTCAGATTCCCAGTTCAATTTGTTTGCCGTCCCCATGCTTCTGATGATCATGATCTTCACGATTTTAGAGGATTTATGGGTCGTGTTGAATCTGGCTCTATTTCTGTAGGGGAAGAAATTACTGTATTGCCATCTCAATACAAATCAAAAGTTAAATCAATTCAATTAGGTGATACACAACTTCAAAAAGCTATCTCAGAACAATCCGTCACTATTCTTCTCGAAGATGAAATTGATATTTCACGAGGCGATATGATTATTAAATCGAATGATGCTAAAGAGCCAACAAAAAATATTAATGCTATGGTGTGTTGGCTATCAGAAACACCTATGGCTTCATCACGAACTTATTTAATTCGTCATACCTCACGAGAATCAAAAGCTAAATTCGATAAAATAGATTTCAAAGTAAATATTGAAACACTTCTGCATGAGTCAATTAGCAATTTAAACATGAATGATATAGCTCAAGTGACATTTAAGTTAGCACAACCAATTATGGCGGATTCCTACCAAAACAACAGATCTACGGGTGCATTTATCATTATTGATGAGTCAACTTATCATACCGTAGGCGCAGGGATGATCGCATAATGATTGGATCAAGAAAAAAAATAGATTAAAATAACAATATTGAAGAAACAAAAGGACTGATATGACTTACGTAGTAACCGAAAACTGTATTAAATGTAAATATACTGACTGTGTAGACGTATGCCCTGTTGATTGTTTTGTTGAAGGTCCAAATTTCTTGGCGATTAACCCTGATGAATGTATCGACTGCACTTTATGTGTAGCAGAGTGTCCTGCAGAAGCAATTTTTGCGGAAGATGATGTTCCTGAAGATCAACAAGATTTTATTCAGATTAATGCAGAGATGTCTAAGATTTGGCCTGTTATTTCTTCAAGGAAAGATCCTATGCCTGATGCAGATTCCTATAATGGAAAACCTAATAAAAGAAGCCTTTTAGACAAATAATTAATTTTTTCAGCTACATCTTGAAGTACGTTTTTTACATCTTCCATTTTTTTTGAGATATTACTGAAATGCTCAGAATAAAATATCCAAACATACCTAAAGATAATCCAAAAGTTGAGAACCAGAGAAACGGTACTACTAGCCCCGCTGATATAGTTGAAAGCAACATTTGAATAAAAGCTTGTCCTGAAGAGGCTGTCCCCCTGATTTTTTCAAAACGATCAAGTGCCGCAATGGATAAAACAGGCATAGCCAAAGACATACCGATGTTATAAAGAGCCACAAATCCAATATTAATTAATAAATTAGTTTTGACAAAAGCACAAAAAAGAACATTAAGAGTCGCTATTAAACCCATCCATAGGTAGGCAATTTGAATTGTTTTTTTGTCCGATAAGTTTCCAGCAGCTTTTTTTGATAAATAAGAACCAAAAATCATTCCTGATACAGTTGGCACAAAAAGGTAAGCAAATTGATTTGCAGTAAGCCCCAAATGGTCAACAATAAATATCGGGCTTGATAATACATATAAAAAGAATCCTGAGAAGTTTGCGCCAAGTGCAATTACAAGCAGCAAAAATTCTTTATCTGAAAAAATAGTTTTATAGCGATTAGTTACTGCAGATAAAGAAAAAGAAACGCGTTTTGATTGTGGCATTGTTTCAGGTAAATATTTCATAGCAGCAATTAATGAAACAAATGCATAAAATGCTAAGAATATAAAAATACTATGCCAATGAATTCCTAATAAAAGACCACCAATCATTGGAGCTACAGCAGGTGCAATACCGAACAACATTTGTATAGTGGACATGACACGCTGCGCTTCAGGGCCTTGAAATAAATCACGGACCATAGCACGTGCAACAACATTTCCCGCTCCACCACCTATACCTTGCAAAATTCGACCTAACCATAATATTTCAACATTATTCGCGACGGCAGAACATAGTGAGCCTAAAATAAAAATACCTAAACCTATTTTAATGGTATCTATTCGACCAATGGCATCAGAAATAGCACCATGAAATAAAGTCATCAATGCATAAGGAAATAAGTAAAAAGTAAGGCTTTGCTGAATCGCATGAGGTGTTGTTTCTAAATCATTTGTCATAACATGAAACGCAGGCAAATAAGTGTCAATAGCAAACGGTGCTAATGCAGCCAAACTCGCTAATACAAATACCCGCATCATATGAGATGAAATCATAATTAAGATTATAAAGGAAAGATGAAACTAAAAAACTTAAGGTGTAGCGTGGAAATCTTTAACGAGCTCTTTGGCTTCACCTGAAATAATTTTTTTAGAATTCTTATCATTTCTAAAAAGAATAGGTTGCGCTTGAAGAACTGGATTTTGAGCATCTTCAATCGCTTTTTCGATTAAATGATGATGAGGTGACATGCTGCATACTGGATCAGCACTTTCTGCATCGCCTGATAAAAGGAAAGCTTGGCAACGACAGCCACCTAAGTCTTTCTCTTTTTCAGGGCATGTTCTGCAAGGCTCTTTCATCCAACTATCACCACGATATCGGTTAAATGCCGGCGAATCTTGCCAAGCCCACATAAGTCCTTTATCGCGTACATTTGGAAATTCAATATTAGGTAACACACGTGCTGAGTG
>RFPQ01000065.1 GCA_009926035.1 Betaproteobacteria bacterium | reverse complement strand
TAAGTGATTTGCCTCCTCCTACTGGGATTGAAATTGCCTTTGCAGGAAGATCAAACGCGGGAAAATCTAGCGCTATTAATACGCTTGCAAATCATAATCGCCTTGCTTTTGTAAGTAAGCAGCCTGGGCGAACCCAGCTTATTAATTTCTTTTCTCTTGGCGAGAATCGTTTCTTGGTAGATTTACCAGGTTATGGTTATGCCAAAGTACCCCAAGCGATTAAAGATCATTGGCAAAAAACTTTAGCCACTTATCTATCTGAGCGCTCTTGTCTCTTTGGTCTTGTTTTGGTTATGGATATTAGACATCCACTCACGCCTCTTGATCAACAAATGCTAGAGTGGTTTTCGTTAAATAAAAAACCTATTCATATTTTATTAACTAAGGCAGATAAGCTTTCTCGTGAGGCTTCTCATAAAACACTTCATGCTGTTCAAAAAGAAATTAATGAAAAGTGGGGATCAACTCTTGGGATTGAATGCACAGTTCAGCTTTTTTCAAGCTTAAAAAAACAGGGTGCCGATGATGCTGAAACCATCATTGGAAAATGGCTAAATACGCCTATAGATCATGTCCCAAACTCGATAGCCTAATTTAATTCCTCGATTTTCATATTTTGTGAGAGGACGATAATCAGGTTTTTTAAAAAAATCGTCGGACATCTTTTGCAGTAATTCTTCTTTATCCAAAAGATCAATAATCCATACAGCATAATCTTCCCAGTCTGTTGCAATATGAAGATAACCGGTTTTTTTAATTTTCTGGGCGATAAGCTTTAATAAATTTGATTGTATAAGTCTTCTTTTGTGATGTTTTTTTTTAGGCCAAGGATCGGGGAAAAAAATATGAATCCCGTCCAAAGAATCATTCTTTATCATTAAATTAAGAACTTCTACCGCATCATGTTGAATAATTTTTAAGTTAGAAATGTCATCTTCCTGAATTAACTTAAGTAAGTTGCCTACACCGGGTGAATGAACTTCAATTGCAATATAATTTTTATTTAAATTAGATTTTGCAATTTCTGCGGTTGAAGTTCCCATACCAAAACCGATTTCCAGTATGAGTTCACTATTTTTATTTTTAAAAATATCGTCAAAATTTATTATTTTATTTTCAAAGATAACAGCATGTTTTTGAAAGTTATCTTGAATAGCTTTTTTCTGGGCAGCAGTAATTCGCCCCTGCCTTAAAATATAAGTTCTTATGGGTCGCTTCTTAATCTCTTCTTTATTTTGTTCCGTCATAGTCTTGTGACTCTGTTGTTTTGTTTAAGTCCTAAAAGATCTATATCCATATTTTTTTCTAGGATCATGACTTTAAATAAATCTCCCATTTCTGAGGGAGATAACAATTTTTGGACTTCTGATACTGATTTGATGTACAAAGCTCTGTCATCTAAATTTACTATTTCAAGTAAGTTTAATATGCCGCAATTAATAAGAAAATTTGCTTGAGATATATAGCCAGTAATATTTAATCCTAATTTTGAAGCTTCCCTCGCAACATAACTGAAATTTATATGAGTTGTAATATCTTGTATGCCTATATGAATAAGAGGATTGTCATGAGCATAATGCTTAAAATGACACATCAATGTTCCTTGAGATCTCTGCTCATGAAAATATTCTCTTTGATTAAAACCATAATCAATAATTAATACAATTCCTTTACTAAGAGATTGGGTCATTTTATTAAGCCAATTCTTAATATGAAGCGAATGTTCAATAAGATAGTTATCTGGTAAATCTTCTAAAACAGCTTGGTCGTAACTTGAAATATCTTCTATCGGTTTATCTTTCCAAACGAATAAATCATTTTCTACACCAACTCCTTTTCGATAATACTTGCCTGATTCTTTTTTTATTAAATCTACAGGTAGTGCATCTAAAAATTCATTACAAAAAATGATGCCTTCAAATTCTTTGGGTATTGATTCAATCCATTGAATCTTGCTAAATAAATGTGAAGGCAAATGATTTATTAACAGTTCGTATTGTTGTCTTCTCAATGAATGGCTTATTTCTAGAATAAAATAATGATTTATATCTTCATTATCACTGCTTAATGATTGCATCACTTGAAGAGCAAACTGACCAGATCCAGCACCAATTTCAATGATACTTCTCGCAACTGATTGGAAGATCTCCTTAAATTGAATACATAATGTTTTCGCAAAAAAACTCGAAATATCGGATGCTGTAATAAAATCCCCTTTTTCTCCAAATTTTCTTAAAGTCCCAGTGTAATAACCTAATTCGGGGTCATAAAGCGCATGCTCCATGTAACGATCAAAACTTATCCATCCATGGTTTGATTGAATAGATTGAATGACTTTTATTTTTAATTGCTCACTTAATTGAATTTCATTTTGAGGAGCTGTAGGCATTGAAGACATAGGTATTAGATTATAATAGAGTCAACACATTTATAGATAAAGCTATGAAATCTAATAGAAAAATTGCTCTTGTGACTGGTGGCGCTAAAAGAATTGGGCAGGCAATTTGTAGGTTACTTCATGAATCAGGCATCGATTTGATGATTCATTATCGATATTCAGTCGACGAAGCAAAAAAACTTCAAGAAGATTTAAATAAAATTCGCAATGACTCTGCATCTATCATTCAAGCTGACCTTGCAGATATCAATATATTGCCAAATCTTATTGAGAAGACAATCAAAACCTACGGAAGATTAGATATTCTTATAAACAATGCTTCTAGCTATTATCCAACTGAAATCGGAAAAATGAATGAAGAAAATTGGAATGATCTTATCGGAAGTAATTTAAAAGCGCCTTTATTTTTATCTCAACTTGCAGCAGATGAGCTTATTAAAACTAAAGGCTGCATTATTAATATCACAGATACCCATATAGATAAACCGAAAAAAAATTACATTATTTATAGCATTGCTAAGTCGGGACTTACCACACTTACAAAATCACTTGCCCAAGAATTAAGTCCAGAAGTCAGAGTTAATGCTGTTGCACCAGGTCCGGTTTTGTGGCCTGAAAATAATGAAGAATTTAACGATATTTACAAACAACGAGTTATTTCTCAAACACTATTAAAAAAAATGGGTACGCCTGAAGATATTGCGATAGCTGTGAAATTTTTGGTATTAGATGCTCCATTTATTACAGGTCATATTCTAGCCGTCGATGGTGGAAGGTCACTCTCACTATGAGCTTTCAAATTCCAATAGATGCAACAAATAACTTTCTAAAGTTACGCAATAAACTGATAGGGTTAACTGGTAGAGCAATCACTGATTTTAATATGATTGAAAATAATGACCGGGTTTTGGTATGCATGAGTGGGGGTAAAGATTCATATTCATTGTTAATGTTTTTATTGGCTCTTAAAGAAAGAGCTCCTATTCACTTTGATATTGTTGCAATGAATCTAGATCAAAAACAGCCTGGATTCCCCGCGGATGTATTACCTAATTTTTTGAAAGATTTAGGAATTGAATATCAGATTGTTACGGAAGATACCTACTCAATTGTTAAAGAAAAAATTCCGAGCGGCAAAACTACCTGCTCTTTATGCTCTCGGCTAAGGCGAGGAATAATTTACAGAACAGCAAAAGAACTCAATATAAATAAAATTGCTTTAGGTCATCATCGAGATGATATTGTTGAAACGCTTTTTCTTAATATGTTTTTTGGCTCCAAATTAAAAGCTATGCCCCCCAAGTTAGTCTCTAATGATAATAAAAATATTATCATTAGGCCTTTAGCATACTGCTCTGAAAAAGAGATCTCAAGCTATGCATCACGTATGAATTTTCCAATTATTCCCTGCAATTTATGTGGCTCACAAGAAAATCTTCAAAGAAAAAAAATAAAAGAAATGTTAACAATATGGGAAAGAGAACAACCAGGCCGTATTAACAATATATATAAAGCTATCTCAAATATTGAGCTATCTCATTTAGGAGATCGACGACTTTATGATTTCGTAAATCTTAATCAATCAAACAAAGAAGAAGATGAGCACATTTTTACCGAAGATTTAATTAGAAATCTCAACGCTGACCTAAGTAATATCTCTTTATTCGCTGAAAATATCTCTTCTTAAAAATCATTATTTAAATTTAATTAACGTAATTTATTTAACTAAGTTAGTATAGACACCTTGTATATATCAAGATTTAAATTTATTATTCTTCAAAATTTTTTGATCTAAAACCACTTCATGTCTAAACTTTTAATTGTTGAGTCCCCATCTAAAGCCAAAACCCTTAAAAAGTATCTTGGTGGTAAATTCGAAGTTTTAGCATCATATGGCCATGTTCGCGATCTCATTCCAAAGACAGGTGCCGTTGAAACAGACAATAATTTCAAAATGAATTATGCAATTATTGAAAGAAACTCTAAACACGTTGATGAGATTGCAAGGGCTGTAAAAAAATCAGATGAAATATATCTAGCTACCGATCCAGATCGAGAAGGAGAGGCTATTTCATGGCATATTCTAGAAATACTCAATGAAAAAAAATTAACAAAAGATAAATTAATCAAACGCGTTATTTTTCAGGAAATTACGAAATCAGCTATTGAACAAGCTATTGAGCACCCAAGAGATATATCGATGCCTCTTGTCAATGCGCAACAAGCGAGAAGAGCTCTTGATTACCTTGTAGGATTTAATTTATCCCCTCTGCTTTGGAAGAAAATCAGAAGAGGCTTATCAGCAGGAAGAGTTCAAAGTCCGGCACTCAGGCTTATTATTGAAAGAGAAATTGAAATCGAAAAATTTATCTGTCAGGAATATTGGACGATTCATTTAGATTCTGTAAAAGCTAAAAATAAATTTCAAGCAAAACTTATTCAACTCGATAGTAAAAAAGTCGAGCAATTTACTATTACTTCAAAAGCAGATCATGAATCTATTGTTGGAAAATTACTCTTAGAAAGTGCTGGCAAAACAAAAGTAACTCGCGTTGAAAAGAAACAAAGAACCCGCAATCCTGCGCCTCCTTTCACTACATCAACACTTCAACAAGAATCTGTTCGTAAACTTGGCTTTACAACGAGTCGAGCTATGAGAATTGCTCAACAGCTTTATGAGGGTATTGATATTGGAAGTGGTACCGTGGGTTTGATTACTTATATGAGAACAGACTCACTCACACTCTCAAATGAAGCAATTAATCAAATTAGAGGCTATATTCAATCAAATTTTGATAGAGATTACTTGCCTATAGCACCTATTTTTTATAAAACTAAATCAAAAAACGCGCAAGAAGCACACGAAGCCATTCGACCCACAGATATCAGTCGAACACCTCAAAGTCTTATTAGTAAACTATCTCCTGAGCAATTTAAGTTATATGAAATGAT
>RFPQ01000064.1 GCA_009926035.1 Betaproteobacteria bacterium | reverse complement strand
TTAGAGGAAATCATGCCTTACTTAAGCGAGCAATTAGGGCTTAACGGCCACGGTTCTTATGAAATTGAAGTAAAAACGAGTTAAAATAACACTATATATCTCATAGGATTTCTACATGCAATTATCAACGCTCAATGCCCTGTCTCCGCTCGATGGAAGATACGCTAAAAAAGTAGATAATTTGCGTCAGTACTTTAGTGAGTTTGCTCTCATTAAATTTCGTGTTGAAGTTGAAATTAATTGGCTCATTTCATTGTCAGATGAAAAAGCGATTAAAGAAGTTTCTGAACTAAGCAAATCAACCAGAGAATCGCTTCAAAAAACTATCCAATCTTTTAGTGAAGCAGACGCCGCTGAAATCAAAAAAATTGAAGAGACAACAAATCATGATGTGAAGGCAGTTGAATATTGGTTAAAAAATAAATTTAAAGACAACCAAGAAATAAAAAGTATTTCAGAATTCATTCATTTTGCATGCACTTCGGAAGACATCAATAATTTGTCACATGCGCTGATGATTAAGTATGCGAAAGAAAATGTCTTAACACCTCACTTTGAAAGTCTCAATAAGAAATTAAAAGATCTCGCGCACGACTTAAGTGGGCACGCTATGCTAGCAAGGACACATGGCCAAGCTGCGAGTCCAACTACAATGGGTAAAGAAATCGCCAATGTGGCTTATAGATTGCAAAGACAAATTGACCAATTTAAAGCACAAGAAATTCTAGGAAAAATTAATGGTGCCGTAGGTAACTTTAATGCACATATGACAACTTATCCTGAATTTGATTGGCAAGCTTTTTCAAAAACATTTGTACAATCATTTGGCCTAACTTTTAACCCCTATACAACGCAGATTGAGCCTCACGATTACATGGCAGAGCTCTTTCAAAATATGATAAGAATGAATACGATTCTCATCGATCTTAATCGAGATATTTGGGGTTATATATCACTTGGATATTTCAAGCAAAAGCTTAAAGAAAATGAAGTCGGCTCATCCACTATGCCACACAAGGTAAACCCTATCGACTTTGAAAATTCAGAAGGTAACCTTGGCATTGCAAATGCCTTATTAGGTCACTTTTCAGAAAAACTTCCGATCTCGAGATGGCAAAGAGATTTAACAGACTCAACCGTCATTCGAAATATTGGTTTAGGTTTTGGTTATACAGCGCTTGCAATTGAATCTTGTCTTAAAGGTCTTAATAAATTAGAAATTAATGCAAAAAAATTATCTGATGATTTAGATCATGCTTGGGAAGTTTTAGCTGAACCTATTCAAACGGTCATGAGAAGATATGGCATCGAAAATCCATACGAAAAACTTAAAGAATTAACGCGTGGGAAAGACCATATATCCAAAGAAGTGATACAAGAGTTTATTCAGCAACTTGAAATTCCCCAAGAAGCTAAAAATGGACTGCTTCAATTAACGCCGGCAACATATATCGGCGATGCCATTCAGTTAGCAAAAAAAATCTAATGAAAGAAGTTTTAGTTCTTTACTACTCTCATGGAGGTGCTGTCGGAGAAATGGCCTCATTTATTGCGAGAGGTATTGAGTCTATTTCTGGTGTAAAAGCCAGAATTCGAACGGTCCCTAAGGTGACATCTACCGTTCAAGCTTTAGAAGACAACATTCCTATTGAAGGTCCCCTTTATGTTGAACACAAAGACCTTGAGGAATGCATTGGCCTTGCTTTAGGAAGTCCAACAAGATTTGGCAATATGGCAGCACCCCTTAAATACTTTATCGATAGCACTATACCTTTATGGTTAAATGGAAATCTTATTGGGAAGCCTGCCTGTGTATTTACATCCTCAGGTTCTCACCATGGCGGCAACGAATCGACACTGCTTAGCATGCAACTTCCATTATTTCATTTAGGCATGGTAATTCTCGGTGTTCCGTATTCAGTTCCAGAACTAACCAGCACCAAAACTGGTGGCACGCCATACGGACCATCTCATGTGGCCGGAGAATCAAATAAAGCCCCTATATCCGAAGATGAAAAAAAAATATGCCTTGCGATGGGAAAAAGATTAGCCGAAACTGCACTCAAACTTTCAGCATGAAAAATTATCTCCAATTAGGAGCTTCCATTAGCTTAATCTGTCTTATTTTTCTTTTATGCTCTTGGGAATTATTTTTGGCGCCATTTAAAAATCAGAGTTCATGGTTAGTACTTAAAATCATACCGCTGCTTATCTCGCTGATGGGCATTCTTAAAGGAAAAATTTACACTTACAAATGGTCAGGTATGCTGATTTTAATTTACTTTATTGAAGGTGTCGTGAGATCCTATTCTGATCAAGGTCTATCATCTAAAATAGCGCTTCTTGAAGTTTTTTTAAGTATTGTATTTTTTTTATGTGCAACGTTTTATGTGAGAGCTGATCGTCAGTAATATGAATATTCTTTTATCTAATGATGATGGTTATGATGCACCAGGCATTAAAATACTTGCAAGCTATTTAAAAAAAATTGCGCATGTCACAATTGTCGCGCCTGATCGAAATAGAAGCGGTGCAAGCAATTCCCTATCACTTGATTGCCCTCTTAAAGTGACAGAAGTTGAAAAAGATTATTATCATATCAATGGCACACCTACGGATTGCGTGCATTTAGCTTTAACAGGATTATTAGACAAGATGCCAGATATGGTGATCTCGGGAATTAATAATGGCGCCAATATGGGTGACGACACAATATACTCTGGCACAGTCGCCGCAGCGATGGAAGGTTATTTATTAGACATTCCTTCTTTTGCTGTATCGATGTCAAAGCATGGAGCAATACATTTTGAAACTGCTGCATCTATTACAGTTGATCTCATTTTGCATTACCAAAAAAATAACCCTAAAGATACGATGCTCTTAAATATTAATGTGCCCGACATCCCTTTAGAAAAAATTCAAGGTATACACATTACAAGACTTGGAAAAAGACATAAAGCAGAGCCTGTGAATAAAACAGAAGATGCTGATGGCAATATTTTATATTGGGTTGGTGCTGCAGGCCTTCCAAACGATGGTGGAGAAGGTACTGATTTTTATTCAGTGGGTCATGACTTTGTATCTGTATCTCCTATTCATGCAGATCTTACAAGACATAATCAAATTAATGATTTAAAAACATGGATGAATAACTTTAAATGAGATTGAATTTTTTTATTATTTACTTGGCGCTAGCTTCTTTAATTGCTGGCTGCGCATCGAATGCACCTGCGCCAGTGATTGAAAAAAAAATAGCTCCTGAGAGATCTACGGCATTGCAAAAAAAACCTGTTGTGAGAATGAAAAGGGATCCTAGTCAACCATGTCCTGATACTTATATAGTCAAACCAGGTGACACGCTTTATAGCTTAAGTCTTGATTGTGGCTTTTATTACAAAGAAGTTGCTCAAGCAAATGATATTAAAGAGCCCTATGCTATTAAGGTAGGCGACAAAATAAAATTTGACCAAGTTAAAACAAACAATCCTGTTGCAACTTCTAATGAAATTAAAAAAAATGAAGAGGTTGTCACTTCACCATTGAAAAATAATGAAGAAGCTATTGCAAATACAGAGGCTTCGTCTCAACCTCAAACAAAACCAGTGTCAGGGGGCGTTATACATTTAGATAATCCCAAAGCTTACAGAGAGAAATATACGGAGGAAGCATATAACCGAAAATTAATTGCGCCTCAAACACAATCAACTAACAATACTTCTCCCGCAACACTTAAAGAAAGTGCATCTATTGTTTTAGAAGATAAACTGGATTGGCAATGGCCTACCAAAGGTAAATTAGAAAATCTTTTTAATGAAGCACAAGGGCAAAAAGGAATTGATATTTTAGGAGTACTCGGACAGGACATTAAAGCGGCTGGGCCAGGCAAAGTCATTTATAGCGGTGAAGATCTTAAGGGGTATGGCAAGCTTGTGATTATTAAACACAATAATTCTTACTTGTCTGTCTATGCGCACAATAAAGAACTCCTCGTTAAAGAAGGTCAAGCGATTGTTAAAGGTCAAAGAATTGCAACAATGGGGGATTCTGGAACAGATAAAGTAAAGCTACACTTTGAAATTAGAAAACAGGGTCAATCAGTCGATCCGACTACTTTTCTCGGGCAACCTTAATTTCGCCTTTAGCTTCTCTTTCGTAATAATGACATATCGTGGTCTCTTGCCCACGTAATAATTTCGTCAAGCGCTGATGCGCCGATTTGACCAATTTGAGTATGAATACCAGCCTGCTCTCTAATGATCAAAAGCCCTGGAATTTTATCAACCTGGAAATACTCACCAATTTCTGGATCAGCTTCAATATCTACCATACCAAATACAATATCTTTATTTTTGTCCGAAGCTGCCTCAAATACAGGGCTAAATTCAACGCAAGGCTCACACCAAGGCGCCCAAAAATCAACAATCACAAAATCATTTTCTTCGATTGTTTTTTTAAAGTTCTTTTTTGTAAGCTTGACTGTTGCCATCTGATATCCCAGTTGTGTTCGGTTAAAAAACTATAACGACTGCTCACCCCATTGATTGGTATAAAAAATCTCTCTTAAGGGCTTACGCTTTCTAGCTTCTTTTTCTTTAACTAACGCTTCAGCACTAATTTTTTCTACAGCGAGTGGGTAGCCAATCGCAATAAAAGACATTAAATCATACTGGCTTGGAATTTGAAATAATTGTCTAGATTTTTCAACATCAAATCCGCCCATTTGATGAGCCACTAACCCTATACTTGTAGCCTGAAGACAGATATTTTCACAAGCAGCTCCCGTATCATACTGGTTCCATCGATTAGGTTTTTGATTATTCGAGAAGCTTTGACGGGCGCAAGCCAAAATTAAAATAGATGCATCCATAGCCCAATTTTGATTGCCCACAGATAAGCAATTAAGCGCTTGCGTCCAGGAAGTCGCATCTTTCTTATGAAATGTAATAAATTGCCAAGGCTGATCTCCCATGCATGAAGGGCTCCATCTTGCAGCCTCCATAAGCGATAAAAACGATTCTTGAGAGACTAGCTGATCAGGATCATAAGCTCTAGAGCTCCATCTATCGCTTATAATTGAATGGATAGGTTGTTCAGTAATGGCTGGTTTTTTCATTAAGAGAGCTATCTTTATGTTTAAAGTTGTCTCTATAATAAAGATAGTTTTCACTTCGTTCAAATTAAATAATAAGGATTCCATGATGATTCAAACTGAACTTCCTTCCGAATTCAAAGGTATTAATCAATTTGCTATTAAAGCAATGCTTTATTTAAATGGATTCGCCCATATTATTATTGGCCTTGCTTTAGCGACGTCGATTATTATGTTCACTTGGCTTTTCTTTAATGAAATCAATACCGCTGCGAATGCGCACAATCTGATTC
>RFPQ01000063.1 GCA_009926035.1 Betaproteobacteria bacterium | reverse complement strand
AAAGCATCAACTGAAATTGAAGACTTTAATGAATTTTTTAAAGTGGCCTTTAGTAATGAGGAATTTTCAACTATCGGCGGCTTAATTATTCATGCATTTGGTCACCTGCCAAAACGAGATGAAAAAATTACTTTTCAGGGATTCAAAATTACAGTTTTAAGAGCTGATAGTCGCAAACTCTATTCTATCCTTCTTGAAATTGACACTCCTGGGAATAACGTGTAATTTTTTGAACTAATCGACTTATTCTTTTTCCTATTACTTTTAGGAGTCCTTAATGAAAAAACAATTTTTAGCTATCCTTTTAATTTTATCTCCACACCTATTCGCTAACGAAAATGATAAAAGCAGTCTTCCAGTAGACGAAAAATCCTTTATCGAGGCTATCAGTCGTTTTAACAAAGATGAAATCTTAAAAGCTCTTGGGGAGCCGGCCTCCAAGGAGGATATTAAAATTAAATCGTCTGATCAAGTAGTAGGATCGGTTTGGCAATATCATCATATCAATACTTCGGAAAATGGGAGCTATTACCCAACAACAGAATTAGATTTTATAGATGAGTTTGTTGAGACTGTTGTTTTTAAAAATAATAATGGCGAACCTTCAACCAACCCTTCCCAAACATATAAAATTCAAAAGCCTTAATTACTTTTAAGGCTTTATTGTCCATAATTCAGTACAATTGTCTTAAACGGCTTTTTGTATTTTGAATAAACACTACCAATTCCTTTATATAGCCATTTCTTTTTTGCTCGGAGCGCTTTCAGTTCTGAGTTTTGCCCCTTTTAACTATCATTCTATTTCGCTGATTTCTCTGAGCGGTCTTTTTTACATTTGGTACAAATTAAATCATGCAAGATGGGGTTTTCTATCAGGGCTTTTTTTTGGGTTAGGTTTATTTTGCTTTGGTATCTCATGGATTTACATAAGCCTCAATTTATATGGTGGCATGCCTGCATGGTTAGCGCACTTAAGTACTTTTTTATTCTGCCTCTTCTTAGCTTTTTTTATTGGCATTGTTGGATGGCTTTCTTCACATCGAAAATCGAACTTTTTTTTGATTCCATTTATATGGACATTATTTGAATGGATTAGAGGCTGGTTTTTAACTGGATTTCCATGGCTCACAATGGGTTATTCACAAGTACCTTCAAGCCCTCTTGTTGGATTCTTACCAGTCATAGGTATTTACGGAGTAACCTTCATAGTCACTTTACTGGCTTTAATACTTAGTCTAGTTTTGCGTGATAAAAACAAACATTCACAACTCTTAAAACTTAGCGCAATAGGTTTCGTATTGCTATCAGGTCAACTCCTTAAAAATATTGAATGGACTGATCGTATCGGCGAGCCTGTAACCGTGTCACTTATTCAAGGAAATATTGCTCAAGATATTAAATGGCAAAAAGAGACTATTTCACAAACATTAAATACGTATCAAGCGCTTATTCAAAAAACAAAAGGTGAGATTATTCTTCTTCCAGAAACTGCTTTGCCACTTCTCCTGGAATATATCCCTACGACATTTAAAGAATCTATTTTAAGGCATGCTTCAAAACAACAAAGCCATATTCTTATGGGTGTGATTGAGCGCCAAGACACAAAATATTTTAATGTTGTATTAAATTTAAAAAATGATTCAACTCAAGTTTATCGTAAATCACATTTAGTACCATTTGGTGAATTCATACCCTTAAAATTTATTTTTCAATACATTTATACACATTATCTCAATATGCCTATGAGGCAGCGTCCACCAAGCGCCTATGGCTATTGGGAATCAAAAAATTGCATTTAATATTTGTTATGAAGATGTGTTTGGTGAAGAAATTATTCAAGCCCTCCCCTCTGCAACACTTATAGCTAATGTAAGTAATGATGCATGGTATGGAAGATCTATTGCTGCTTACCAGCACTTACAATTTTCTCAAGCAAGAGCTATAGAGACAGGCAGAATGGTTATTCGCTCCACAAACACTGGCGCCACAGCGATTATTGATGAGCATGGAATCCTTATAAAAACACTGCCCGAATTTACTGAAGATGTTCTCGAAGGCTCCGTGCAAGGATTCAAAAATGCAACGCCATATGTTTTGCTGGGTAATTGGCCTATTATTTCTTTATGTTTCATTGCGCTTCTTGGTTGGTTTATGAGGCATTCAAAACTTTTATGGATATTGAAAAAGAAGTAGAATGCTTGAATTAGAGACCAATTCATTATGCAATTAACCTTCCAAGACATCATTCTCAAACTTCAAAATTATTGGGCTAACCAAGGATGCGCTATTCTTCAACCATACGATATGGAAGTTGGCGCAGGCACTTCACACACAGCAACTTTTTTGAGGTCGCTCGGACCCGAGCCTTGGAAGGCAACTTATGTCCAACCAAGTCGACGTCCAAAAGATGGGCGCTATGGTAAAAATCCAAATAGACTTCAACACTATTATCAATTACAGGTTGTTCTGAAGCCTTCCCCATTGGATATCTTAGAGCTTTATTTGGGCTCACTCAAAGCGCTCGGGTTTAATCTTAAGGAAAATGATATTCGCTTTGTTGAAGATGATTGGGAAAACCCAACCCTTGGCGCTTGGGGGTTAGGTTGGGAAGTTTGGCTCAATGGAATGGAAATTACTCAATTCACTTATTTTCAACAAGTAGGCGGTATTGACTGCAAACCAATCACGGGAGAAATAACTTACGGGCTCGAAAGGCTTGCAATGTATATTCAAGGAGTTGACAACGTTTATGACCTCACTTGGACCAACAATTTAAAATATGGTGATGTCTATCTTCAAAACGAAATTGAACAAAGCGCATATAACTTTGAACACAGTGACGGTGACTTTCTATTTCAAGCGTTTACTGCACATGAAAAAGAAGCCAACCATCTCATGACTGAGCGCTTAGCTCTTCCCGCATATGAACAAGTTTTAAAAGCAGCTCATTCTTTCAATCTTTTAGATGCAAGAGGCTCTATTAGCATCACCGAAAGAGCAGAATATATTGGTCGCATTAGAAATTTAGCTAGAAATGTTGCGAATAGTTACCTTCAAAGTCGGGCAAATTTAGGCTTTCCATTGGCTGATAAAAATCATGCAAAAGAAATCATTGATCAACTTAATGCAAAAAAGACAATTAAATCGTGAAGCTAGATAATTTACTTATAGAGCTTTTAACGGAGGAGTTACCCCCAAAATCACAAAAACAACTTGGCATTGCATTTGCAAAAAGTGTCAAAGAATTTCTTATAAAACATCATCTTGCAAATGAAACATCTGAAGATTCGATTTTTTCTACGCCAAGAAGAATCGGTATATATTTAAAAGATGTTAAAGACGAAGCTGAGAATCAAAATACATCTATCAAATTAATGCCAGCATCAGTTGGATTTGATGTGTCAGGTAAACCAACGGAAGCTTTATTAAAAAAATTGCATGTAATTGGTTTGGATGAAAAAGCTATAAATCAGATCGCTAAAAAAAATGAAAATAATAGTGAAGTTTTATATGTTGATAAAGATGTAGAAGGAGCAAAACTAAAAGATATTATTGCTGAATGCATTTCATCAAGCTTGATACGTTTACCAATTAAAAAAATGATGTCGTATCAACTTTCGGATGGATGGACTACTGTTAATTTTGTAAGGCCAGTCCATGGACTAATTATTCTTCACGGTGCCAACATTATCAAAACAAATATTTTAGGTATCGAATCTAATCGAAGAACATTGGGTCATCGCTTTGAATCACAAAAAGAAATGATTGAGATTCAACATGCTGATCAATACAAAGAACAAATGAAAACTGAAGGCAATGTCATTGTATCTTTCGATGAAAGAAAAGGGCTAATCAAAAATGAATTAGATAATAAAGCTGCTAGCCTCTCAAATCAGCTTACCCCTATCAACGATGAGGATCTTCTTGAAGAGGTTACATCGCTTGTTGAATATCCAAATATTTTAGTGGGAGAATTTGAATCGAAGTTTCTTGAGGTACCTCAAGAGTGTCTTATTTTAACTATGAAGTCTAATCAAAAATACTTCCCCTTAATTGATAAAAACAAGAAACTAGCAAATCAATTTTTAATTGTTTCAAATATATCCCCAAAAAATTCAACTCTCATCATTCAAGGCAATGAAAAAGTGATCAGGCCAAGACTATCGGATGCAGAATTTTTTTATACCCAAGACAAGAAAAAGCCTCTTAAAGATTACCTCTCACAACTTCAACATATTGTGTATCACAATAAACTTGGCACCCAATCTGAGAGGGCCGAAAGAGTTAAAATAATCGCGTCTCTGATCGTAAAAAATTTAAATCAACCTAAATTGCTTGAAGATGTAATGCTTGCATCCGATTTATCTAAAGCTGATTTATCTTCTAATATGGTAGGTGAGTTCCCTGAACTCCAAGGCATTATGGGCAGATATTACGCACTAAATGAAAAAATTTCAGAAGAAGTGGCGTTTGCTATTGAAGATCATTACAGACCAAGATTTTCTGGCGATACACTTCCAAGAAACATGGTAGGAGATATCGTCGCGATTGCTGACAAAATTGAAACCTTAATAGGTTTATTTAGTATTGGTGAAAAACCGACAGGCGACAAAGATCCTTTTGCGTTGAGACGGCAAGTTATAGGAATCATCCGTATTCTTACCGAAAAAAATATCGACCTAAATTTAAATACAACTATTTCTGATTCTATTCAGGCCACCAAATTAACGGAATCTAAAGATCTTAATTCTTTTATCTTCGATCGAATCTCCAATTTTTTCAAAGATCAAGGTTATGCTGCGCTTGATATCGAATCCGTCCTCACGATTGACTCAGGATTGATTAGTGAGATACCTAAAAGATTAAATGCAATTAAAGAATTTTCTCAGCTTCCTGAGTCTAAAAATTTAGCATCAGCTAACAAAAGAGTTGGAAATATTCTTAAAAAAGCAGATTTGAAATCCACATTAAAAGTTAATCAGGCTTTACTTAAAGACGTGGCAGAAGTTAATTTATATAAAACATTAGATTTGGTAGATGCTGAAGCCAGAAAAGAATATCTAACAAAAAATTATTCAGGCTCATTAAAATTACTTTGCAAACTCAAAAATCCCATTGATCAGTTTTTTAATGATGTCATGGTAAATGCAGAAGATGAATCACTTAAGATGAATCGACTTGCCCTTCTCGAAAAACTCTATTCAGCAATGAATTTAGTTGCTGACTTATCTAAACTCTCATCCTAAATTATGAAATTAGTCATTTTAGATAGAGATGGCGTAATCAATGAAGACAGCGTAAATTTTATTAAAACGCCTAATGAATGGATCCCTATTCAAGACAGCCTAGAGTCAATTGCGCTTTTAAACCAATCTGGCTTTAAAGTTGTCATAGCCACCAATCAATCAGGAATTAGCCGAGGTCTCTTTGACGTATCTACGCTCAATCTTATACATGAAAAAATGTTTAAATTACTTTCCCAACAGGGTG
>RFPQ01000062.1 GCA_009926035.1 Betaproteobacteria bacterium | reverse complement strand
GAGTGAAATCGCAAGACAAATGGTATTAACAGAAGCAGTTATTCGCCGTATTGCACCCCACTATGATGAGGCGGTCTTACGTGCAATTCTTCATGTAGGTGCTATAGATTTATCGAGTGAAGCTAAAGCAGAAAAAATTGCGCAAGCTATTAGAGAACGCCTCATTAATAAGAGCACTGAAAAATCAGAAGTGATTGTATCGCTAGATGAGGAAACTAAATCTTATAAGTTAGCGGTAAACAAATTTGTTCACGGTAATTTAGAATGCTGTGTGATTGACGCATTGTTCTTATCAAGTGGCGATTACCAACAAATATTAAAAACATCACAAATGCTTGATGGCCTAGTAGGCGAAGGCGCTCAGATCCAGCGCGGGGAAAGATCAGAATCAATTTCTAATTTTAAAGAGGCGCTCGACTGGTTGTTAAGCGAAGCAAAACATAATTTAAATATTCAGCGTTATAAAGGTTTGGGCGAAATGAATCCTGAACAACTTTGGGAAACCACTATGGATCCTAATGTACGCCGATTGCTTAAAGTCCAAATTGAAGATGCTATTTCGGCAGATGAAATATTTTCAACACTCATGGGTGACCAAGTGGAGCCGAGACGTGCATTTATTGAAAATAATGCATTAGGAGCAAGTAATCTCGACATTTAGCCTTACTTAACTTATGACACTAAGTGAACTAAGATTTGTGGTGGCTGTAGCTAAAGAAAAAAACTTTAGGCGCGCAGCAAGTAAATGTTTTGTGAGCCAGCCAGCATTAAGTTTAGCTATTAAAAAATTAGAAGAAGAGCTTAATGTTTCGTTGTTTGAAAGAAATCGTACGGAAGTCACCATTACTGAAATTGGTGAAAGAATTATTGCGCAAGCCAATATCATTTTAGAAGAAGTTGAAAAAATAAAATCATTCGCTAAATCTGGCGGAGACCCCTTAGATGGACTAATTAAAGTAGGCATGATCCATTCAGTCGGACCTTACTTGTTGCCACAAATTATTCCTATTTTGAGAAAATTGGCGCCCAAGATGCCACTAGAAGTCGAAGAAAATATTACTTCAAATTTAGAATTGCAATTAAAAAATGGACAAATTGACGCAGCGATTGTTGCTTTGCCATTTAATATTCCAGGCATACAAGTTTTGCCAATTTATAAAGAAGAGTTTGTAGTCGCAGTACCTAATAATCATCCTTGGGCAGCACGAAAAAATATTGACCCGAAGGAATTAAGCGATGAAAAAGTATTGCTTTTAAATAGCGGGCATTGTTTTAGTTTGCAGGTGGTGGAGTCTTGTCCTGATTTGTCTAAAAAAGGCGAAGTGCTTCAAGGTAATTCACTCGAAACTATTCGTAATATGGTGGCATCAAATTTAGGTATTACCGTGTTGCCAAAAAGTGCAACATCAGATCGTTATCAAAATCATTTAATAAAGGTGATCCCATTTATTAAACCAATCCCTTCAAGAACTATTGCAATAGCTTATCGTAAAAGTTTTGTGCGAATGAAGGCTGTAGAAGTTATTGGTGAAGCAGTGCGATTGATTAAAACAGATACGATTGAAATGATTTAAGAAAGAAGCGTTATATTTCAATAACGCTTCTTAATATGGATAGTGATTAACGAGCTGCGCGTCTTCTTTTTGGAGCCGCTTTTCGTTTAGCAGCTGGTTTTTTAGCAGCAGCTTTACGAGCTGGTTTACGTTTAGCTGGTTTTCTTGCTGCGGGTGTTCTTGCAGGCGCTTTCTTAGAACCAAGACCTAAAACAGATTTGACAGGGCATGAAGATAAAACACCAGTGCCTAATAAAAATACACCAACGATTTCATCTACCATACCATACTCAAACACAGAGTAACCACCAATTGCTTGGCCTAATACAGCTGCACCAACTGCAATACGAACTACTCTTTCTAAACCTTTAACGTTCTTCTTCATTTACTAATCCTTTTTATTAAGAGGAGTTTGCATCATAAACGAATTAAAAAATTTAGGAAATACTTTTTTTCGTACCTGACATGAGAATCCAGCCTTCCCGTTCAATTGGTTTATTTAAATTAAACCATGCCCTATATATTTTAGTTAGCATTTCAACTTGTTCTTTTAATATACCAGATAACGCAATTTTTCCGTGAGGCTTGCAAGCCCTGGCTATGATAGGCGCTAAAACAGAGAGTGCGCTAGATAAAATATTTGCAACAACAATATCCGCTTCAAAGTTTAATGATGATTCGGAATTGTAAAATTGAATATCAACATGGTTTTCTTTTGCATTATGTGTGCTTGAAATAATTGCTTGTGGATCAATATCAACACCAACAACTTCTTTTGCACCACATTTTTTTGCTGCAATCGACAAAATACCCGACCCACATCCATAATCTAAAACACGATCATTGATACTCACTTCTTTAATAAGCCATTCTAGACATAAATGTGTTGTAGGGTGACTTCCTGTACCAAACGCCAACCCAGGATCTAAAATAATATTGATCGCGTTTGGATCGGGTATTGTGTGCCAGCTTGGTACGATCCAAAGTTGATTTAAAATGCTAATTGGTTCAAATTGTGATTGTGTTAATGCGACCCAATTTTGTTCTTCTACAGATTCAAGTGTGTAGTCAATTTCAGATAAACCCGTCAAAGTTTTAAGTTCATCAATCACGGTGTCCATAGATATGGAGTCATCAAAAAGAGATTCAATGGTATTGTGTTGCCAGATAGTATTACTAGGTATATAGGGCTCATCAAAAAGCGCTTCTTCATTTTCGCTATTGAGATACGAGTCTTCGATCGATGATGAAAGTGCGCCGAGTTCGATTAAAGCATCACTAATGATATGCGCATATTCTGCACTTGCTCGGATTTTAAGATTAATCCAAGCGGCCATTTATTTTTTTTGTATGCCGAGTTTTTTTTCTAAATAATGGATGCTGACACCGCCATTGTTAAACGCAAGATCAGCCATGAGATCTAAGTGCAAAGGAATATTTGTTTTAATACCTTCTACGACCATTTCTGATAAAGCCACACGCATTCTTGCTACAGCTTGATCTCGTGTATCGCCATAAGTAATTAATTTACCAATCATCGAGTCGTAATTGGAAGGCACGGTATAGCCTGCATAAGTGTGTGTATCTACACGAGCACCAGGGCCTCCTGGCATGTGGAATGTAGTGACCTTGCCAGGTGAAGGAACAAAGTTATAAGGATCTTCAGCATTAATCCGACATTCAATTGCATGACCTTTAAATACAATATCTTTTTGTTTAAATGGTAATTTTTCACCTGCAGCAATTTTGATTTGCTGTTGAACAATATCAATACCGGTTATAAATTCTGTGACAGGGTGTTCAACTTGTAAGCGCGTATTCATTTCAATGAAATAAAATTCATTATTTTCATATAAAAATTCAAATGTACCTGCGCCACGATAATTAATTGTGCGACATGCTTCAGCACAGCGCTCGCCAATTTTTTCGCGAAGCTTTGCAGATAATCCAGGTGCTGGTGCTTCTTCAATAATTTTTTGATGACGACGTTGGAGAGAACAATCGCGTTCTCCAAGATATACAGCATTGCCGTGTTGATCGGAGAGCACTTGAAATTCAACATGTCGTGGTTTTTCTAAAAACTTTTCCATGTATACGGTTGGATTACCAAAAGCTGTTTGTGCTTCCTGTTTTGTCATGTTGACTGAGCCAATTAAAGCAGCTTCGGTGTGAACAACACGCATGCCTCGACCACCACCACCACCAGCGGCCTTAATAATGATGGGGTAACCAATTTTTTTAGCAATCGCGAGCACCTCTTTTGGATCTTCAGGAAGTGCGCCATCAGAGCCGGGCACACAAGGCACACCCGCTTCTTTCATCGCATTTTTTGCGCTGACTTTGTCGCCCATAAGACGAATGGTTTCTGGACGCGGGCCAATAAATACGAAGCCGCTTTGTTGAACGCGCTCAGCGAAGTCTGCATTTTCAGACAAAAAACCATAGCCAGGATGAATCGCTTCTGCATCTGTTACTTCAGCAGCACTTATCACAGCCGGGATATTTAAATAGCTTTGTGTCGAAGGCGCTGGGCCAATACATACAGACTCATCAGATAGCTTGACGTATTTTGCATCTCGGTCTGCTTCAGAATGGACAGTGACTGTTTTAATGCCAAGCTCGCGACATGCACGTAATACTCTAAGTGCAATTTCGCCACGATTGGCGATTAGTATTTTTTCAAACATAAAGTAAGTTAGCCAATAATAAAGAGAGTTTCGCCGTATTCAACAGGCTGACCGTTTTCAACCAAGATTTTTTTAATCGTGCCCGTTGCATCCGCTTCAATTTCATTGAGTAATTTCATAGCTTCAATGATACAAAGTGTGTCACCTTTAGTCACTTTAGAGCCGACATCGACAAAAGCTTTAGCATCAGGAGAAGGTGAGCGATAGAAGGTTCCTACCATCGGAGAATTTACTGCATGCCCATCTATTTTTTCTGCGACAGGTTTAGTTTCTGAAGTATTTAAGTCGGATGGAGCCGCCATTTGAAACTGAGGCGCTGCTTGTTGAGGCGCTTGTATGTAATGCGTCATTGGCGCTGCTTGATTCATAAGTTGACGGCTGATTTTGACTTTTTCTTCACCTTCGGTGAGTTCAAGTTCAGCGATACCAGACTCTTCAACCAAGTCGATTAATTTTTTAAGTTTGCGTAAATCCATAATGACCTCTTTTTAAAACTTTAAGCGTTAATTGCATAATTAAGGGCTGCTATATACCCATCTGCACCTAAGCCGCTAATCACAGCGACAGCGATGTCAGAAAAATAAGAGTGATGCCTAAAAGGCTCCCTTGCATATACATTAGATAAATGAACTTCGATAAATGGTACTTTGACGGCAGACAATGCATCGCGCATCGCCACTGATGTGTGGGTATAAGCTGCCGGATTAATAATAAGAAAATCAACTTTGTCTTTGTGAAGTGATTGTATTTTGTTTACTAAGTCGCCTTCACTATTACTTTGCATGGTTTCAAGCTTAATGGACTTCGCTGAGGCTATGGTTTTTAAGACTTGATCGATGTCTTCCAAGGTTTGTTTGCCATAGTGCTGCGGCTCACGCTCTCCCAGAAGGTTTAGGTTGGGCCCATGCAAAACTAAGATTGATTTTGTTGCCATGCGTCACGTTTTTTCTTGAATCTATAAGTTAATTTTGCCGAAAATAACGTTTTTTGTCTACAAATTAGACGAAATTAAGGAAAATTAAAGACTTTTAGAGGGTTGCAATAAAGGTTTGATTGTGGCATCTAGTTGGCCTTTATGTACACGACCAAGAATGGTTTTTTGAATGATACCTTGTGAATCGATGATTACAGTATAAGGCAAAATACCCTTATTGTTCCCTAAATTTTTACTTAGAATCACCCCTTTATCCTCGTCTACAAGAATAGGGTATGTTATTTTTGTTTTTTTAAGATAAGCCTTTACGGCCTTTTCTTCATCAATCGCAAT
>RFPQ01000061.1 GCA_009926035.1 Betaproteobacteria bacterium | reverse complement strand
AAAATTTTTGTGATGGAACTTGAAGAAGTTTATCGCATACGTACTGGCGAAACTGGGGAGGAAGCTCTCTAATCAGAGGATCAAATTATGAAAAAATTATTATCAACTTTCGCATTAATTAGCTTTTTATGCCTAAACTTTTTAGGAATGACAAGTGCAAGTTTTGCTGATGAAGTTACTTCAGTAAAAGCTACTGATGCTGTAACTTTAATTGCAGATGCAACACCTTCTGAAAAACCTTCTGAAGCAAAAGATGAACCTCCTGCACCCACACCTAACAAAGGTGACACTGCATGGATGATCATGGCTACCGTTCTAGTGACCTTAATGGTCATCCCAGGCCTAGCCCTCTTCTATGGTGGCTTAGTGAGATCAAAAAATATGCTCTCGGTATTGATGCAAACCTTTGTTGTATTTTCTCTCATGGGAGTGTTATGGGCGATTTATGGTTATAGCGTTGCATTTACAGGCGGCAGCCCTTTTTATGGTGGCTTCAGTAAATTATTTTTAAGCGGTATCACTCCGGATTCAGTTGGTGCCACCTTTAGTAAAGGTGTTGTCATCCCGGAATTTATCTTTGTCGCTTTCCAATTAACTTTTGCGGCAATCACGCCAGCTTTAATCATTGGTGCATTTGCTGAACGTATGAAATTTTCTGCAGTCCTTTTATTCTTAATCATCTGGTTTACATTTGCTTACTTACCGATGGCACACATGGTGTGGTATTGGGACGGTCCAGATGCAATCACAGATGCTAAGTCTTTAGAAACTGTGATTGGAAATGCAGGTTGGTTATGGGCTAAAGGTGCACTCGATTTCGCAGGTGGTACCGTGGTCCATATTAATGCCGGTATTGCAGCGCTTGTGGCTGCCATCATGGTAGGTAAAAGAATTGGATATGGCAAAGAAGCTATGCCTCCTCATAGCCTTACATTAACTATGGTAGGTGCATCATTACTATGGGTAGGTTGGTTTGGTTTCAATGCAGGTTCAAATCTTGAAGCTTCAGGTTTAGCGGCATTAGCATTTGTGAATACAATGCTTGCGACTGCGGCTGCAACTCTTTCTTGGATGGCATTTGAGTGGATCTTAAAATCAAAACCATCGATGCTAGGTGCGGCATCAGGTGCCGTAGCAGGACTTGTAGCAATTACGCCAGCTTGTGGATTTGTAGGTCCTATTGGTGCACTTGTTATTGGTTTAGGTGTATCTCCCATCTGCTTATTCTTTGTATCTAAAGTTAAAAAAGCTTTTGGCTACGATGATTCACTTGATGTGTTTGGTGTGCATGGCGTGGGTGGTATCTTCGGTGCGATTATGACCGGCGTATTTGTAAGTCCTGCTTTGGGTGGCACAGGGGTTTATGATTACGTTGCAAATAAAGTAGGCGAGTTTGATATGCAAACGCAAATCATGTCTCAACTATGGGCAGTAGGTACTGCAGTTGTTGTGTCAGCAACGGTTTCCTATCTTGCATTAAAACTAATCGATATGACGATTGGTTTACGTGTGAAACCAGATGCTGAGCGAGAAGGCTTAGACATCGCTGAACATGGCGAGCAAGCTTATCATAAATAAAATTTCCTGAAGTAGTGACTTCTCAAGGGCGCTTTTTTAGCGCCCTTTTTTTATGCATAAAATAAATACGCTTAAAGTTATAATAAGGCCCATGTTTAACAATTTTTCTTTTTTCAATCGCGCGTTTCTTAAGAATGCTTTATCACTCATATTAAGTCCCAAGCTTTTTTTTAATGGCGGTCATATTCCTCCAAAGAATCATAAAATTCCAAGTCACTTTTTTGGGTTAAGTCTCACCATCGAAGATTTAATTGAGGACCCCATAGGTGTTACTGAAATGTGTCGTCAACATAAGATTCAAGATGTGACACTCCTTATTCCATCGAATCGAATCAGTGAATTCAGTCCTACCTTTTTAGATGATTTAATCGGGCAAAATATTAAATTTAATTTGAAATTAGTACTTATTGATGAAGAAGATATTTACCTTCAATGGCGAGAACTTCTAGATCTCACATTGTTAGGCTATCAAAAACATATTGCATCCATTGAAATTGAAATGACAAGTTTTAGTCATAAAGCCCTTCAGGCATTTTTGAATATTTGGGCTATGACCTTTAATATTGCAAGACTTAAAAAAATTAAAGTAGCAGGGCCCTCCATTCCCTCATTCAGTCCCTTCTTTAATGACATGGTATTCAAGCTTTTAAGAGATAAATATCAACTCCCAGACATTCACACGATTAATTTAACCAATGAAATGGATAAAGAGCCTGAGCTCATTTATCCCAATTTCCTAGTTCCTAAATTAGGTAAATTTTTTAAATTTAACCTCATTAAAAAACTGGCACTCATCCAAAGAATCGCTGAAAGCTTTAATATCAAAATCATTTACGGTGCTATTGAGTTAAAACGTCATGAGATTACTTCCTATACGCTTCGCGCAATTTGTTTACTGATTGCTTCCGGTCATCTTACTAAGCTTTATTTGCCCTATCGAAATGCTGAAGGCGTTTTGTTTCTGGTTGACCGCATGGAAGGCATGACTTATATAGGCTCTTTATTTAACGACATGCCTTTTGAAATCCATCACTTTAAAAATGATAAAGAACAAATGCATGCTACATGGACGCGAGATGACAAGACTTTAAATCCTGAGGATTTTTACCATATTGAAGATATTTATAGCGCTAAGATCTATGATAGTCATGGTGATATGATTGATCGTGCAGAATTTAAAATTTCAGATACTCCCATCTACCTCGTCTGGCGCTCAATGGATCCGATTGTCTTCATTGATCAGCCTAAGGCCTTAAATCTTGGCACCAGTGACGTCATGTCCCTATCATGAAAATCATGAGGTCTAATTCATCACCTAGTCGGTGTATTTACTCGCTTCTAGGGATATAGTCTTTCCAATGCATCTTTGAATGCAGATCTTTAACCATCACTAGGAGAAATACTATGTGGACAACTCCAGCAGCTACAGAAATGCGTTTTGGCTTTGAAGTAACTATGTACGTAATGAACAAGTAATTGTTTATTATTTAAAGTTACTTAAAAAAGGAAGCTTTTTAGCTTCCTTTTTTATTTGGAGGCTTCCTCAATGGGACTTCGTTTCATCACAAATTCTTGTGTCGCTACTGGGAAAGTATAATCCTTAGGGAGAAGAGTCCAGATTTTACCTTGTTGCTTCATACTTCCTGCCTTACGTCCTGCTTCATAGCCACTACCCCAGTAGAAATCAGCACGCACACCACCTCGAATAGCACCTCCAGTGTCTTGCGCGACCATGAGTCGCTCCAGCGGGTCAGTTGTATTTGGTTGAGTTGTTGATAAGAAAATAGGGGCACCTAAAGGAATAAATTTAGGATCAATTGCTACACTTCGCTCAGCTTCAATCGATACCCCTAAAGCACCAATCGGGCCAGGCAAATCATCAGGCAATTTTCTAAAGAAGACATAGCTCGCATTGATATTTAAAAATTCGCGTAACTTATTGATATTTTTTCGAGCCCAATTTTTGATACCTTCCATTGAGGCTTCAGCCATCGTAATCTCTTTCTTCTGAATCAAAGTGGAACCAATCGCTTTAAATGGATAGCCATTTTGATCGGCATAGCCAATTTGCATGATGTCTCCATTATCAAAATGAATAATACCGGACCCTTGAATCTCTAAAAAGAAAGCTTCGACCGGATCTTCTACCCATACAATTTCATTGCCCGCCAAAGGTGAGCCCTGCCCATCAATCTCAGCCCTTGATAAATAAGGGACTAATTTGTTTCCCGCTAATTTTCCACGTAAGCGTTTTGATTTTAATTCTGGGTAAACTTCGCTTAAATCAACCGTAATCAAATCTTTAGGTGTTGTATAAAGTGGGACTTTGTATTGTGCTGTTTTAACCATACTCCCTTTTAAGATGGGTTGATAGTAGCCGGTAATCATGCCGGTATCTGAACCATCTAAATTAGTCGCGGTATAAACATTAAAATATTTTTTAAAATAATTCTGAATATTTTCATTGCTTGGCTCTTTAATACTATCCGTAAGATCACAAACTTTTTTCCAAGCATCTTTTTGTTTTAAAGAAGAGCAACTTCTAAGCCATGCAGTCCAAGCAGGGAGTAAATTGTCACTTTCAAGTGAAGATTCAATCGCACTCCAATCCGATTTTTTTAAGAGTCCATAATCAGGGATTTTTGCGAGATCTTCTTTTTCAGTTTTAATTTTTGGACAATCACAATTAGATTTTACGTTCGATGTTTTATCTGCTTTATTTGCGACCTCTGCACATGAGATAAGCAATAAAGAAAGCAGTAAAAGAATATAGCGTCTCATTTAATGGAGTGTCCTCGGCATAGATAAAATAAACATGGGAATTTCTGCATCAAATGATGTGCCATCTTCCGATACCATTTGATAACTACCATGCATAGATCCCACAGGAGTATTGATTTCAGTGCCACTTGTGTAGGTATAAGACTCATGAGGTTGGATCAGAGGCTGCTCACCAACCACACCCAAACCTTTCACTTCAAAAGATTCTTCATTCGCATCCGTAATAATCCAATGACGACTCACAAGTTGAGCTGGAACTAATCCATCATTGCTAATAGTTATGGTGTAATTAAAAAAATAACGATTATGTTCAACGCTTGACTTTTCTTCTACGAAATTTGTTTCCACACTGATACGAATAGCATGTAATTTTGTAGATCCCATAATTTAGGAAATCATGCCTTGTGTGGGCGAGCTAGGCGAAGCTGAATATAATTTTTTAGCCATACGTCCCGCTAAAAATGCCTCACGTCCAGCTTCAATGGCTTTCTTCATGGCGCTTGCCATCATGATCGGATCATTAGCGCTTGCAATTGCTGTATTCATGAGAACGCCTTCGCAACCTAATTCCATAGCAATGGCAGCATCAGATGCGGTTCCCACTCCTGCATCGACTAATACAGGGACTTTCGCATGTTCAATAATGATTTGTAAATTCCATGGATTTAAAATACCCATACCTGAACCTATAAGAGAAGCTAAGGGCATAATGGCACAACAGCCAATATTTTCTAGTTCTTTCGCTACAATGGGATCATCTGATGTGTAGACCATGACATCAAATCCTTCTTTGATTAAAACTTCTGCAGCCTTTATAGTTTCAATCACATTAGGATAAAGTGTTTTAGGGTCTCCCAAAACTTCTAATTTCACGAGCTTATGTCCATCTAATAATTCTCTCGCTAAACGAAGTGTGCGCACCGCATCATCGGCTGAATAACATCCTGCTGTATTGGGAAGATAAGTAAAACGATTGGGTGGTACAAAATCAAGTAACGATGGCTCACCTTCATTTTGTCCAATGTTTGTGCGACGAATCGCAACCGTAATAATTTCAGCGCCACTCGCATCAATTGCGAGTCTTGTTTGTTCAAAGTCTTTATATTTGCCTGTACCCACCAATAGTCTTGATTGGTAAGTTTTTCCTGCGATCAGAAGTTGATCTTTTTTTTGTGTCATCTTAACC
>RFPQ01000007.1 GCA_009926035.1 Betaproteobacteria bacterium | reverse complement strand
GTTGATTATTTAGCCATTCGCTCAGCCCAGTCACTAAAAACCCCAGTTCATAATGAAAAACAGATGGTTATTTTAGGGGCTGCGACCCTGGGGTCTGTTCGCCTTATTGATAACATTGAATTTTGCATCCAGGATTGAACTAGCTATAATAGGACATCCTTTTGACCTAGTTTTGTAGTCCAATTATGCAAAGAATCATGCTCAAATCTAAGCTCCATCGTGTTCAAGTGACACATTCTGAACTTGAATATGAAGGTTCGTGCGCGATCGATGAAACATTGCTTGAAGCGGCTCAAATTAGAGAGTACGAACAAATTGCTATTTACAATATTACGAATGGTGAACGTTTTACCACCTATGCTATTAAGGCGCAAAGAAACTCGGGTGTTATTTCTATCAATGGAGCAGCTGCTCATAAAGCCAATCCTGGCGATCTCATTATTATTGCAACTTATGCAAATTATTCAGAGATAGAGCTTGAAAAATATAAGCCTACCCTTGTTTACGTTAATGAGAATAATCAAATTATTGCAAAAAAAGATTCTATTCAGATTCAAGCTGCTTAATTATCGATGACTTTGAATGATATTAAAAAAGCGGTAGTTGAGGCGCTTGAAGACATAAAGGCGTTTGATATAGAAGTCATTGACGTAAGAAAAATTACAACTGTGACTAGTTTTATGGTGATTGCGAGCGCCAATTCAATTAGACAAACAAAAGCGCTTGCTCATAATGTTTGTGAAAAAATGAAGTCTCTTAATATTCATATCAATGGTGTTGAAGGTGAAAAAGAAGGGGAATGGGTTCTCGTAGACGTCGATGATGTGATTGTTCACATTATGCTTCCTACGACACGCGCCTATTACAATCTTGAGCAGTTATGGATTGAGCCCTCTAAAAAGCAATCTACTAAAAAAATTAGTTCGCTTCATTGAAGATTAAAATTATTTCAATTGGCAATAAAATGCCAGCCTGGATTAACGAAGCTTTTGATAGCTATATTTCAAGGCTTGATCGCGACTTTACTCTTCAGCTTATAGAAATCAATCCTAAAAAAAAATTTGATTCTATAGAGCAAAAAAAAATGAGTGAGGCTGAAAGAATTTTATCTCATCTCGATAAGGAATTTTTAATTGTGCTTGATGAAAAAGGACTCCAATTCACATCACAAGAGCTCGCTCAAAAATTAAAACATTGGTCAGAGCATTTTAAACATATTACTTTTGTAATCGGCGGCGCAGACGGTGTTCATGAAGATATTCTTCACAAAGCTAATCTCGTCTGGAGTCTCTCTAAATCAACTTTTCCTCATGCATTTGTTAGAGTCTTAATTGCAGAACAACTCTATCGAGCACACTCGATATTAGAAAATCACCCCTATCATCGTGAATAAAAAATTTAACAATTCACTCGTTTGGTTTAGAAGAGATTTACGTGATTATGATCATGCCGCCCTATCTTTTGCGCTGCAAGAATCTAATCACGTGTTTTGTATTTTTATTTTTGATAAAGAAATTTTAAACGCCCTAAAGAATAAACAAGATAGACGTGTTGAATTTATTTGGGAAAGCGTTAAAGAGCTTAAGGAAAGTCTTATAGAAAAAAATTCTGATCTAATTGTGGCCTATGATTTTGCTTCCGATGCTATTTCTCGAGTAATTGATGAATTCAAAATTGAGGCAATCTATACTAATAGAGATTATGAGCCTCAGGCTATTAAGCGAGATGCGGCAATAAAAAATCTTGCCATTAAAAAAAATATTGCATTTTATGATTTTAAAGATCAGGTAGTTTTTGAAAAAAATGAAATTCTCACAGCACTCGCAAAACCCTATACCGTTTTTACGCCCTACAAAAATAATTACTTAAAAAAACTTAGCATAACTACACTGCCTCGCTTTGATACTGAGCCCTTTATCAAAAATCTTTCTCAATTTAAATCTACCCCTATGATAACGCTTAAAGATATGGGTTTTCATTTCACTGATCTCGATCAAATTAAAATTCACACAGGGATGACGGGAGGAAAGTTATTGGTCGAAGATTTTAAAAAGAGAATTGCACTTTATAAAAAAACACGTGATTTTCCTTCAATCAAAGGTGTTTCTTATCTATCTGTCCATTTACGATTTGGTACAGTCTCCGTAAGGCAACTTTTTCGATTAGCTTTAGAGTCATTTAGTGAGGGTAGTGAAACGTGGTTAAATGAATTAATATGGCGCGAATTTTATTTTCAAATTTTATTTCATCGCCCTGATGTAGCCCTCGGCAAAGCCTTCAAAAAAGAATATGAATCGATTGTATTTGAAAATAATCCCAAATATTTCAAAGCATGGACAGAAGGTAAAACCGGTTACCCTATTGTGGATGCTGCGATGAGACAACTTAATCAAACTGGTTTTATGCATAATAGGCTTCGAATGATTGCTGCCTCTTTTTTAGTCAAAGATCTTCTGGTTGATTGGCGATGGGGTGAAGCTTACTTTGCAGAAAAACTAATTGATTTCGATTTAAGCGCTAATAATGGTGGCTGGCAATGGGCAGCTTCTACAGGATGTGATGCTCAGCCTTGGTTTAGAATCTTTAACCCTATTACGCAATCTTTAAGATTCGATCCAGAAGGTAAATTTATTAAAAAATACATCCCTGAACTCAGTATTTTTAATGACGATGAGATTCACAGCCCCTGGCTCAGTCAAAATTTTCACAAAATTAACTACCCTCAACCCATTATTGATCATGCATCGCAGCGAATTAAAGCTTTAGCTCTTTATAGACATTCAAAAACATAGAATGTTGTTTTTATGCAACAAAATGGGTGCAAACATAATATTCCAATTAAGTTATAGACATAAAAACAACATTCGTAGATAATTCATTTAACTTAAATGAAGTGGCTTTAATGAAAAAATTCATCCATAGATTTCTCTTCGGAATCCTACTTTCTTGCTTCATGCTTGGTTGTGCTACCCAACAAAATAAAGATCCACTCGAAGGGCTGAATCGAGTAGTTTATAAATTTAATGATGTTGTAGATAAAGCTGCTTTAAAACCCGTAGCTCAAGGCTATCAAGCGATTACTCCAACTCCAATTCAAAAGGGTGTTAATAATTTCTTTAAAAATATCTTTGATGTTGTAACTCTTGTGAACGAAGTATTTCAATTTAAATTTAAGCAAGCAGCTAATACAACAGGTCGGGTAGCTTTAAATACAACCGTTGGAATTCTTGGTTTTTTTGATGTTCATTCAAAAATTGGTGGTGCTCGAACTAAAGAAGATTTTGGTCAAACACTGGGTTACTATGGCTTGGGTAGTGGTGCATATTTAGTTTTACCTTTCCTTGGCCCATCAAGCACTAGAGATGGTATTGGATTCCTAACTGACGCATATTTCTTTAACCCAATTGGTTATATAAATGATGATCCTGCTAAATGGGCTTTAATTGGTGTAGCCGTTATTGATAAACGTGCCGAACTTATGGATGACATCGATATTAGAGATAAAGCTTTCGATCCATATGCATATATGCGTGATAGTTATATGCAAAATAGAGAAAATTTAGTCAAAGATGGATCAGATGAAAATGACAGTGGAGTTAAACCTTATAATATTCCCTTAGGTAACTAGTTTTTCTTCAACTAGAAGCGATACTCATTGTTTCAAGCAAGATCGAGCCAGTGTGCTTCGACCCATTTTTGTAAACATCATTTCCAATCGCAACAATCTGTTTCAACATATCTTTCATATTGCCTGCAATCGTAATTTCTTCAACTGGATAAGCAATCACTCCATCTTCAATCCAATAACCTGAAGCGCCTCGTGAATAATCTCCAGTCACCATATTTAATCCGTGGCCGAGTAGTTCTGTTACAAGCAAACCTTTATGCATTGTTTTAATAAGGCCATTAAGATCTTGATTACCTGTCTTCACAATTAAATTATGCGCTCCACCAGCATTTCCTGTTGATTGCATGCCAAGCTTTTTAGCTGAATAAGAAGATAAAAGATATCCATTAATAATCCCTTGATCAACTAATAATCGAGAATGCGTTGCTACCCCTTCATCATCAAACATAGAGCTTGCGTCTCCACGTAAAATGAAAGGGTCCTCTTCAATGGTCAACTGATCACTTGCTACTTTCTTCCCAAGCGAGTCCAAAAGAAATGAAGATTGACGGTATAAATTACCCCCCGAAATAGCTGAAATAAGAGATGAAATAAGTCCTTTAGCGATTGGTGCCTCAAAAATAACAGGAGCATGGCAAGTATGAATTTTTTTAGCTCCCAATCGAGAAAGTGTTCGGTTTCCTGCTGATCTGCCAACTGAATCAATAGGCTCCAAATCCACAACATGCCTTGCAGATGAATACCAGTAATCTCTTTGCATCATCGATTTTTCTTCAGCAATTACAGAACAACCAATCGAATGTCTAGATGTTGGATAGCCACCTATAAAACCATGGCTATTTGCATAAATAAAAATACCCTCAGAAGAAGAGATGCTAGCACCCTCAGAATTTGTAATTTTTTTACTTACGTCAAATGCTGAGGCCTCGCATATTTTTGCAAGATCAATCATATGATCTATAGAAATATCCCATGCATTATGAAGATCAAGATCTTTCATATTATTTGCCATAAGACTTTTATCAGCCAATCCAAATAAAGGATCTGGCGCGGTGTAACGAGCAATATTAAAAGCAGCATCAACCGTATCATCAATACTTTGTATTGATAAATCAGATGAGCTTGAACTGCCCTTCCGCTGACCATTAAAAAGAGTGACAGAGAATCCTTTATCTCTATTAATTTCAAGGGTTTCAAGGGCACCTAAGCGAACAGAAATATTTTTGCCTGTCCCGAAACTTACTTCCACCTCAGATGCAGTCGCACCTATTTTTTTTGCATAATCTAAAGCATGGTCGGCAATTTTTTTTAAATGCTCCAAATCAAATTGATTTTTTTTCATGTCTATACTAAGTGGAAAAGTAAACCCTGCTATCATAACTTAGAAATAGTCACTCTTTAAACTCACTTAATATACATATGGCAAAAGACAAAGATCTAGAAAAAAATAGCGTCAGCAGGACACAACTTAAGCTTGAGGCTGAGAAACTTCAATCACTTGGATTAAAATTGTGTGATTTATCATTGTCAAAATTAAAAGCGCTGGATTTGCCAATAAATTTATTTGAAGCAATTTTAGTGATGCAAAAAATTACAAGCAACAGCGCCAAAAGGCGCCAAAGTCAATATATTGGTAAGCTTATGAGAAATTTTGATTCAAGTGAATTAAATACTATTATGACTTTTTGGGATCAGCAAGAGCTCAAAGAAAAACAACATTTTCATAACGTAGAATTATGGCGAAAAAAATTAGTTGAAGAGCCGGGAAGTGTTAATGATTTCTTAACAAAATTTCCTACTGAAGAAAAATTAATTCTCTTAAATACAATCAAAGAGGCTGTGGAAGAGAAGAATAAAAATAAACCGCCTAAATATAATCGGGAACTATTTAAATTAATAAAAAAAATTATTGAAAGATAAGATTATCTTCGATTCAGTTCAGCAGCTACTTCTTTTTCTTCATCATCTCTCGCGAATTTTATTTTTACCCTATTGCCTTGTTGTTTAAATACTGATTTAGAAAATTCTTCGGGTGACTCTGTATTTGAGTCATTTAATGCGAGAACCACATCACCTTTTTGAATGCCGGCTTTAAAAGCCGGTGAGTCTTTAATAACTGCAATAACTTTCAAACCCCTCTCCTGCCGAGTCTCTTTTGTATCTGAACTTTTAGTAACTAGTTTAATAACGTGCAAACCTAAAATAGGTTGCGGCAATTTTGCCCAATACGTTGCATAAAATTCAAATTTACTATTTTTATCATTTAAGTCCGCTTCACTAACTTCAATCACAGTATTTTTTTGACCCTTATTGTCTTTTTTCATTTCATCATGAATCTGTCTCAAACGAGTTGATCGGGTCATTTCGTTTATTTTACGATCGTATACTAAAACTATATCTGCCTCGATAGCTTGGGCATGTTTAAGCGCTTGATTGGGCTCTACAAAAGGTCCTTGAAATGAGGACGTCCCCATCAAGTCATACCCATCTTCTAACATTCTAGTATTGTCTTTTTCTTTGTTCATACCAGCATAAATTTTCGTATCCGGCTTTTTTTGCAGAGAATGTAAGTTGTTGTTACTTTGAGTTTGATAATTTGCTTGAAATAAATTTGTCTCTTCGGCGATAGCTAACATACTGAATAAATTCAGCATTATAAAAATAAGTTTAAACGGCATAGGATCCTCTCAGAGCGATAATGTTATGATCAAGCTTTCACTAATTATGACCTACCATGCAAAATAAGTTCACTAAAATTGGACTCATTTCAATTAGCGATCGAGCTTCGAAAGGCGAATATGAAGATCAGGGCATCCCTAATCTAAAGTCTTGGCTTCAAAAAGCCTTAAGTTCGCCTTTTGAAACCTTAGAAAAAATTATCCCTGACGAAAGACCCTTGATTGAATCTTCATTGATTAATTTTGTAGATATCGAGTTGTGCGATTTAATTCTTACAACAGGTGGGACTGGACCTGCTTTAAGAGATGTAACTCCTGAAGCCACTTTAGCTATTGCGGATCGTGAAATGCCTGGCTTTGGCGAGCAGATGCGTCAAATTAGTTTACATTTTGTTCCAACTGCGATTTTATCAAGACAAGTTGCGGTCGTTCGTAAAAAAACACTCATCATCAATTTGCCTGGCCAACCTAAATCTATTGCTCAAACGCTTGAGGGGTTAAAAAATGATCAAGGTGAAATAATGGTCCATGGTATTTTTGCTGCGGTTCCTTATTGTATAGATCTTTTAAATGGTCCTCGCATCGAAACCCATGAAGATATTGTAAAAACTTTTAGGCCTAAAGCAAAACAATAATGACTTCAGAATTTGAAATTATTGAGCGCTACTTTAAGAAAAAAATTAAGCAAACTGCCTTAGGTATTGGTGATGATGCAGCAATGATAAATGTGCAAAAAAATCATCAATTAGTTATCTCTTCAGACATGCTTATAGAAAATATTCACTTTCTAAAAAATACAAATCCATCTCACTTAGGCTGGAAATCTTTAGCGGTTAATTTATCTGATATCGCTGCGATGGGGAGTAAACCTAAATGGGCGACTTTATCTATATCACTGCCAAAGATAAACCATGTTTGGCTTAAGAAATTCACAGAGGGCTTTTTTAAATGTGCCAATCAATTTGGTATTGATCTTATTGGAGGCGATACTACGCGAGGGCCACTTAGTATTTCAATCACTATTATGGGTGAAATTAAAAAAAATCAAGGTCTATTAAGATCTGGCGCAAAAATCAATGATGATATTTGGGTAACTGGCCAATTAGGGCTCGCCTCAATGGGTTTAGCAAGTCTTAAGGGGAAATTAAAACTCGCCCCTCGTTTAAAAATCAAATGTTTAAAGGCGCTTGAAGTGCCCGCTCCAAAAATTTCCTTAGGCTCTCATTTATCTCGCTATGCTAACAGTTGTATTGATATTTCTGATGGCCTTATTCAAGACTTAAATCATATTTTAAAAGCCTCAAAAGTTGGTGCCACTCTTTTTTTAAATGACATACCGTGTGAAAAATTTATTCATACATCAGAACAATATCATTTTGTATTGAATGGTGGCGATGATTATGAGCTCCTATTTACGGCGCCTAAAAAAAATAGATCCAATATAAAAAAAATTGCAAAAAAAACAAACACTTCAGTAAATATCATCGGCGCTATCACCCATAAAAAAGATCTAAAGATTCTTAATGAGCAAGGCAAATCAGTAACATTTAACCTTAGGGGGTTTGACCACTTTGCCTAATATTAAATTTTTACTCAAACACCCGTCGCATTTTATAGCGTTAGGCTTTGGTGTTGGGCTTTCAAAAAGAGCGCCGGGTACTTTAGGAACTCTTCTAGGCATCCCTCTTTATTTATTTATTTTTTCTTATAGTTTTGCTACACAGATATTTCTGGCTTTTCTATTTACTATTGGAGGCATTTTTATCTGTGATCAAACAGCTCGTGCGCTTAATCTTAAAGATCCAAGCGCTATTGTTTGGGATGAAATTTCGGCCTTCTTTTTAATGTTAATTATTGCCCGTCCAGCTTTAAACATTTTTCTAATCTTTGAGCTGTTCATACTTTTTAGAATTTTTGATATTTGGAAACCCTTTCCAATTAGCTTTTTAGATAAACATGTAGGGGGAGGATTGGGCATCATGCTCGATGATTATCTCGCCGCATTTTTTGCACTAATGATTTATCTTTCAATACAATGGCTCATACTTTAATTCAAGATACATGCGTCCAATTGGGCAACGCCCTTATTCAACATCATTTGCGTATAGCCCTTGCTGAATCATGCACTGGAGGATTGGTGTGTCAACAACTCACAAATATCCCCGGAAGCTCTGTCTGGTTTGACCGGGGATTTATAACTTATAGCAACGAATCAAAAGTAGAATTACTTAAGGTTAGTCAAACTACGCTCTCGAAATTCGGCGCAGTAAGTGAAGAAGTTGCTTCAGAAATGGCATTAGGGGCACTTAATGCAAGTCGCGCCGATATTGCCCTGTCAATTACTGGGATCGCAGGTCCTTCGGGAGGGTCGATTGAGAAGCCTGTAGGGACTGTTTTCTTTGCTATTGCTTATCAAAATAAGATCGTTTTTAATGCCTTAAAAATCTTCCCTGGATCAAGAAAAAACATACGTGAATCTTCTTGTCTATTTGCACTAAACCAGGTCTTAGCGCTTACTTTAAACCCCCAAGTATGAAATAATTATTAGTGATAAAAACACATTAATTAAAGGCAAATTTAGATGGATGACAACAAAAGTAAAGCACTCGCTGCTGCATTAGCGCAGATCGAAAAACAATTCGGAAAAGGCTCTGTCATGAGGATGGATGATTCCGATGTCATCCAGGATATTCAATCTGTTTCAACGGGCTCATTAGGTCTTGATATAGCACTCGGCATTGGGGGCCTGCCTAGAGGTCGCGTTGTTGAAATATACGGCCCAGAATCATCAGGCAAGACCTCCTTAACCCTATCTGTCATTGCTCAGATGCAAAAACTGGGTGGTGTAGCTGCCTTTATTGATGCAGAACATGCCCTTGACCCTCAGTACGCTGCCAAATTAGGTGTTGTGATTCCAGATCTATTGATTTCTCAGCCAGACACAGGTGAGCAAGCACTTGAAATTGCGGACATGCTTGTAAGAAGTGGTTCAGTTGATATTGTAGTAGTTGATTCAGTGGCAGCCTTAACACCGCGCGCAGAAATTGAAGGTGAAATGGGTGATTCACATATGGGGCTTCAAGCTCGACTCATGTCACAAGCATTGAGAAAATTAACTGGCAACATTAAAAAAACGAACACGCTTGTTATTTTTATTAACCAAATTCGTATGAAAATTGGTGTAATGTTTGGAAATCCTGAAACGACAACAGGTGGCAATGCTTTAAAATTTTATGCTTCCGTGAGACTTGATATTCGCCGCATTGGTGCAATCAAAAAAGGTGATGAGGTTATCGGCGCTGAAACAAGAGTTAAAGTAGTTAAAAATAAAGTTGCGCCTCCGTTTAAACAAGCTGAATTTGATGTGCTTTATGGTGAAGGCATTTCAAGAGAAGGCGAAATTATTGAAATTGGCGCTCAATTGAAATTTATCGAAAAAGCAGGTGCATGGTACAGCTATAACGGAGAAAAGATTGGTCAAGGCAAGGATAATGCAAGAGAGTTTTTAAAAGAAAATTCAAAAATTGCTCAAGAAATTGAAGATAAAATTAGAGCGAATTCATCGGCTCTAAGCGAAGCAATGACTGCGCCGCAGGAAACTGACGAAACTGAGTAACGCAAAAAATAATCCATTAATTTTACTTAAAAAAAGAGCGCTTTATTACCTAGCAAAAAGAGAATATTCGCTTCTCGAATTAAAATTAAAATTAAGTGAATACGCTCAAACGCTTGAATTAAATGAAGAGGCATTGGATCTTTTTTTATCATCTTTAGTATCTGAGGGGTGGCTTTCTAATGAGCGATATTGCGAACAATTTATTCATGCAAAAAAGAATAAATTTGGACGTTATAAAATTGCTAGAGAACTTGAAGAAAAAGGCATAGATCCGGCACTTATAGAAGAATACCTTAGCCCCCTTAATAACCAAGAATTATTATATGCAAAACAAGTTTGGCAAAAAAAATTTAAAATTCTCCCCTCCTCTAAAGAGGAATGGTCAAAGCAAGCTCGCTTCCTTCAAAGTCGCGGATTTGATGTCTCTCTCATAAAAAAAATATTGAATGCCAAGGAAGAATAGTTAGCGTATGTCGACTTCATTAAATCAGCCAATTATTTCTAGCGAAGAAATTAGAAATATATTTCTAGATTTTTTCAAGAAAAAACAGCATCAAGTTGTGGCTTCAAGCTCGTTGGTGCCTGGAGAAGATCCTACTTTGTTATTTACAAACGCAGGCATGAATCAATTCAAAGACGTATTCTTAGGTTTTGATAAACGTAACTATTCAAGAGCGGCCTCAAGCCAAAAATGTGTCAGAGCAGGTGGTAAGCATAACGACTTAGAAAATGTAGGCTATACAGCAAGACATCACACTTTCTTTGAAATGCTCGGCAACTTTAGCTTTGGTGATTATTTCAAAAAAGATGCAATTCAGTATGCATGGGAACTGCTCACTGAAATTTATAAAATACCCAAAGAAAGACTTTTAGTTACGGTCTATAGTGAAGATGATGAAGCTTATAATATCTGGGCAAAGCTTATCGGTATTCAGCCTGAAAAAATTATCCGTATTGGTGATAATAAAGGTGCTAAATTCGCATCAGATAATTTTTGGATGATGGGTGATACAGGCCCATGTGGCCCATGTACTGAAATTTTCTATGATCACGGAAATCATATACCTGGAGGCCCTCCTGGATCTAAAGATGAGGATGGCGACCGTTTCATTGAAATCTGGAATATTGTTTTTATGCAATATAACCGCGATGAAAAAGGCATGATGCATACGCTGCCGAAGCCCTCTGTTGATACAGGTATGGGCTTAGAAAGAATCAGTGCGGTGCTTCAAGGCGTTCATGCTAATTACGAAACAGATTTATTTGTACCGCTCATTCAATCAGCAGCGAATATTACAAAAACATCAGACATCACTCATTCTTCATTAAAAGTGTTATCAGATCACATACGTGCTTGCACATTTTTAATTTCGGACGGTGTAATTCCAAGTAATGAAGGTCGCGGTTATGTTTTAAGAAGAATTATTCGTAGAGCCATTAGACATGGATATAAACTAGGCTGCAGACAACCTTTCTTTTATAAATTAGTGGATGATGTTGTTCGCATGTTAGGCAAGGCTTATCCTGACATTGAAAAAAATAAACAAAAAATTGCATTAACGCTTATGCAAGAAGAAGAGAGATTCTTCGAAACTATTGAAAATGGCATGAATATACTCGAGGCATCTATTCAAGCACTTACTCAAAAAAATCAAAAAACTTTTGATGGTCAAATTGCTTTTAAACTTCATGACACTTTTGGCTTTCCTCTCGATCTAACCGCTGACATTTGCCGAGAAAAGAATATTTTAATTGATCAAAAAGGTTTTGATGCAGCAATGGAAGCGCAAAAGTCAAAGGCTCGATCTTCTAATAAATTCAAAATGAAAATGAACGTTGACTACATTGGAGAGGCTACAGAATTTAAAGGCTATGAAGTTACTGAGAGCAAAGCTAGAGTTCTAGCTCTATTTAAAGATGATGAATCTAAAATAGAACTTGTCAAAGGCGATTTAGGTATTGTCATTCTTGATAAAACCCCTTTCTATGCAGAATCTGGAGGCCAGGTAGGTGACAAAGGCATCATTAAAACATCAAATGGTCTTTTTAGAGTTGAAGACACACAAAAAATTAAAGCAAAAATTTTCGCACATTATGGTGTTGTTGAAACAAACAGCATAAAAGTTTCTGATGAAGTTACAGCATCGGTCGAGAATGACTCCAGAAAAAATATCATGCGTAATCATTCAGCTACTCATTTACTTCATAAAGCTTTAAAAAATATTCTAGGTGCCCATGTAGAACAAAAAGGCTCTCTTGTTGATGATTCAAAAACACGCTTTGACTTTTCTCATCCCCATGCTTTAAATGCAGACGAAATTAAATCTGTCGAAATGTTTGTTAACCAAGAAATACTTAACAACACAGATACTGAAGCACAAACAATGCATTTAGAAGATGCTAAGAAAAGTGGTGCCATGATGCTCTTTGGTGAAAAATATTCTGATGAGGTCAGAGTGCTTAGTATAGGATCAAGTAAAGAATTATGTGGCGGAACACATGTAAAAAGAACAGGTGATATTGGCGCTTTTAAAATCATCTCAGAAACAGGTATTTCTTCTGGTATTCGACGTATTGAAGCCATAACAGGATTTAATGTAATTGATTACATGGATGAACATACTTCAATCATTGATCGCTTAGCTCAGGACCTTAAGGTACCCTCCTCAGAACTTTTAAATAAAATTGATCAAATTCAAGAGCAATTGAAAGAACAAGAAAAAAATATCCACCAATTAAAATCAAAAATTGCATCTTCTGAAAGTGGCAATTTATCTAAAAAAGCTACGTCCCTAGGAGATATTAAAATTGTCATGGAAAAATTAGGTGCTTATGATGCACAAGCATTAAGAGAGACCATTGATAAACTTAAATCAGATCTTAAAAGTGCAGTTATAATTTTAAGTGGTGTTGATCAAGACAAAGTTACATTGGCTGTTGGCGTGACACAAGATTTAACGACTAAAATAAAAGCGGGTGAAATCGCAAGTGAATTAGGAATTGCAATAGGAGGCAAGGGCGGAGGTAAGCCCGACTTAGCAATGGCTGGTGGATCAAAACCAGAACTTCTTGATCAAGCTTTCAATGATTGCCTAAATAAAATAAAGAAAATAATTATTAGCTAAAATATATGAGTTTAATTGTACAAAAATATGGCGGTACTTCAGTCGGAACAGCAGAAAGAATAAGGGCTGTTGCAAGACGTGTAGCTCGATATAAATCGCTCGGCCATCAAGTAGTGGTTGTAGTTTCTGCAATGTCAGGAGAAACCAATCGACTCATTAGTTTAGCCAAAGAAATTATGGAAGAACCTGATCCGAGAGAATTAGATGTGATGGTATCAACAGGAGAACAGGTGAGTATTGGTATGACCGCCCTCGCATTAATCGATCTTGGTATTAAAGCTAAAAGCTATACTGGCTCCCAAGTAAAAATTCTCACTGATGATGCTCACACGAAAGCCAGAATTTTAAAAATTGATCATAACAATATCCAAGATGATTTAGATAAAGGTTATGTCGTGGTCGTTGCGGGATTTCAAGGTGTAGATGAACGGGGTAATATTACTACACTTGGTCGCGGAGGCTCAGATACCACAGGCGTTGCACTAGCAGCTGCGCTTAAAGCCGATGAATGTCAAATATATACAGATGTCGATGGTATTTATACGACAGATCCAAGAGTTGTCCCTGAGGCTAAAAAATTAGATTCAATTACTTTTGAAGAAATGCTTGAAATGGCAAGCTTAGGGTCAAAGGTACTTCAAATTAGATCCGTCGAATTTGCAGGTAAATACAAAGTTAAGTTAAGAGTGCTATCAAGTTTCGAAGAAGAAGGTGACGGCACTTTAATTACATTTGAGGAAAAAAATAATATGGAACAGCCCGTTATTTCAGGTATTGCTTTTAATCGTGATGAAGCAAAAGTAACCATTCTTGGCGTGCCAGATAAACCAGGAATTGCTTATCAAATACTAGGTCCTATTGCTGATGCCAATATTGACGTCGATATGATCATTCAAAACGTGGGTGCTGTTGGGACAACAGATTTTACATTTACTGTTAATAAAAATGATTTAAATAAGGCTTTAACAATTCTTAATGAAAAAGTTAAAGGTCACGTGGGCGCTAAAGAAGTAAATGGAAACGATAAAATTGCAAAAGTATCTATCGTGGGCGTTGGTATGCGCTCACACGTAGGTGTTGCAAGCCAAATGTTTAGAACATTATCCGAAGAGGGCATTAATATCGACATGATCTCAACAAGCGAAATTAAAATTTCAGTGCTTATTGACGAGAAATATCTAGAGCTTGCAGTAAGAGCTCTTCACAAAGCTTTTGGACTTGATGCATAAGCCCTAGAAATTGATTTTTAAAGCAATTTAGCGTATCGTTCGCGCTTCTGGAGAGCTGGCCGAGTGGTCGAAGGCACTTCCCTGCTAAGGAAGCATACGGGCTTAAACCTGTATCGAGGGTTCGAATCCCTCGCTCTCCGCCATTATTAATATCATTAAGTTATAATGTCTCAACGCGCCCGTAGCTCAGCTGGATAGAGTACTTGGCTACGAACCAAGGGGTCAGGAGTTCGAATCTCTTCGGGCGCGCCACTTTAATAAAAAGCTAAACAAGAAGCATTTAAAAAAGCGCAAAATGAAATAATAAAATATGCAAAATATTTTTTTAATTTCAAATTAAATTTAAGTTTAATAAAATTAAAACTATTAGAAATAAAGTGTCTGCATAAATACTATTGCCACTGATTTTATTATTTAGTCTATAAGATGTTATGAGGTAATTTGAGATGGACTTTTTATGGTAAATGCTTAAAAGTCCTTGATATAAATGGTGGGTCGGGCGGGATTCGAACCCACGACCAACGGATTAAAAGTCCGCTGCTCTACCGACTGAGCTACCGACCCAG
>RFPQ01000060.1 GCA_009926035.1 Betaproteobacteria bacterium | reverse complement strand
GCTTTAGCTAATTTTTCTAAATGCCAAATAATCAATGGCTTTCCCGCAACCTCTAAAAGTGGTTTTGGTATATGATTCGTGAGAGGACGCATCCTCTCTCCTCTCCCAGCTGCTAAAATCATGGCCTTCATAATATTTACATCGAGCTTAATTTATTCATCAGTTTTAATAAAGGATGTAACTCCTTATAGCGCTCACAAGCCCTGATAATGTAATTTTCAACGAGTGGCAAATCATTCAAATAATTTGCTTTATGGTCTCTGTAATTTAAGCGGGCAAAAATACCTAAAACTTTTAAATGTCTTTGAACACCCATCCATTCAAAATCTCGATAGAACTCAGCGAAGTCATCTTGAACTCTAAGTTTATTTTGTTTGGCCTGCTCCCAATATCGAATAAGCCAGTCTATGATTTCTTCCTCATTCCAACCAATGTATGCATCTTTAAATAAGGACACAAGGTCATAGGCTATAGACCCTTTAACTGCATCTTGAAAATCTAAAATACCCGGATTTTCTCCCAAATCACCATTACAAAACATTAAGTTTCTAGAATGAAAATCTCTATGCACAAAAACTTTGGTGTGAGATTTGATATTTTTAATTAGTAAATCAAAAGTTGAATCAAGGACATTTTTTTCCAAATCATTCATTTCATAAGATTTATGGAATTTAAGGTACCAATCAGGAAATAATTTAAGCTCTTGCATTAATAATGAGTCGTCATATAGCTTGAGTGACTGAGTATCAGCATTTTTTTGGATTTTAATAAGTGCTGAATAAGCATCTCTGTAAAGCAATGATGCATTTTGCTGATTAAGCTCATCGAGATAAGTTTTATTGCCCAAATCTGATAACAACAAAAAACCGTGTTTAAGGTCTGCATCATGAATTTTCGGGACATTTAGCCCTGCTTTTAAAAGAATATTTGCTATTTCAACAAAAGGTTTTGAATTTTCTTTTTCAGGAGTAGCATCCATCAAAATATAAGATTGATTATTCGACATGATGCGGAAATAACGCCGAAAACTAGCGTCTGATGAAGCAGGATTTATCGTATACTCTTGATTTTTAAATATATTATTTAACCATTCAGTGATTTGAAGTTCGCGAGTCACAATAAAAAATACCCAGTCATTTTTTAAAAAAAATCTATATTTAAAGCAGTTAGCTTAATGAAGTAAATTATATAACTACCTGATTATTAATAAATAAAAGTTGATAAAATAGCTAAAATATGAGATTTTAATGTTTATGAAATATTTAACATTAAAACTATAGCACCCCTACTTGCTCCTTCAGCAAAATTCCATGTTTAGAAAAACAATCTCACCGCTATGGCTTTTGCTTTTGCTCCCTCCTCTTCTTTCATCTGCTGAGGATTTGGTCAGCCAAACACAATCTCCAGAAATTTCCCAAGGCTCAGTTGAAATTGAAGGTGACAATCTCGAAACCCTTCTTGATCGAAAGATGAAAGCCAGAGGCAATGCCATTCTCAAGAAAGGTAATAAAACCATTAAGGCTGAAGTAATTGAATATGATCAAGTCTCAGAAAAGCTTATAACACAAGGAAATACATCCATAGACTTAGACAACATCTCTCTTGCTGGCTCAAAACTTAATTATAAATTAACTGACTATACGGGACAGATGGACGACGTAAACTTTAATTTAAAATCTGAAATAAAAGAAAAAACAGTTATAAAAAAGGGTTACGAAATAACCAAACGTAATTATGATTTTCGTGGGGATGCTAAAACAATTTTTTTTGATGGTGAAAACAAAAGCCGCCTTCAATCCACAAGGATAACAACCTGTGAAGCCAATTCAGATGACTGGTATATTAAATCAAAAAACATGGAAATTGACACAAAAAAAGATCAAGTAAAAGCCTCAAATGCTTCGGTTGAATTTAAAGGTATCCCCATATTTTACATGCCAAGCACAAGCTTTTCTCTTAATAAAAATAGACAGTCTGGTTTTTTATCTTCAACCTTTGGTACTACAACGAAAAGTGGTTTTGATTTTCGAATACCTTATTACTTTAATATTTCGCCCAATATGGATGCGACTCTGACAGCTAGATATTTAGGAAAAAGAGGTCCTATGGCTGATGGTGAGTTTCGTTACTTAACAGAAAACTATTCAGGAATTAATCAAATTCAATATCTGAATCATGATCAGTCGAGCGGCCAAGATAATCGTTATTATTTTAAGTTGACTCATCAGCATCAATTTGGCAAAGGTTGGTCAGGATCTTATGACCTACAAAAAGTATCAGATAATACTTATTTCTCTGATTTGGCATCTATGATCCAGGTCACTAGCGTTGTAAATTTACCTCAAAGAGTAAATCTAAATTATTCTGGTGATATTTGGAAATTAAATGTTTTAACAGAAAAATATCAAACATTAACAAATGCATCGAATTCTCCTTATCAAAGACTTCCGCAAGTTAATCTATCAGGAAAAAAAGACTACGATTATTTCGCATTAGAACTTAAGTCTCAATGGACTCTGTTTGAGAGAGATGATAAATTTTCATCAACTTTTACTGATGTTCAAAAGATTACTGGAAGCAGATTGACCATGACGCCAGCAATCACTGTTCCATTTACCTCTGAATATGGATATATTAAACCGAAATTATCTACAAACTTTAGATCTTATAATCTTAATAATTCATCTGATAACAACAAAGATATAGTCACTCCTATTTTTTCTGTAGATAGTGGTATTTATCTCGACAGGAATATAAATTTTTTAAGTCAAAATTATACAAACACTCTTGAACCAAGATTATTTTATGTGTACATACCATATAAAGATCAATCACTATTGCCTAACTTTGACTCAGGCCTTGCTGATTTAAATATGCAAACTTTATTTTATGAGAACCAATACAATGGTCAAGATCGAATAAATGATGCAAATCAATTAACTGCATCGATTACATCTAAAATTTTAGACAAAAATGGCAAGGAAAGATTGTCAGCTATAATTGCCCAAAGATACTATTTTGAAGATAGAAGAGTTTTTGGCAATGACCATACAGAAGCCAAAAAAGCAAATTCAGATATATTTTTGGGAGCATCAGCTAAATTACCGAATTCACTTAACTTAGATGCAATGTTTCAATTTGATCCAACTTCTAACAATTTGTTAAGAAGCACACTTGGAAGTCGATACAATCCAGAGCCGGGAAAAATGCTTAATGTAAGCTATCGCTTAATTGATAATATTATTGATAATAATCAAGATTTAGAAGTTTTTAATGCGGCGGGTCAATGGCCTCTTGGAAACAAACTATATTCGATTGGCCGTTACAATTATGACTTGAAGAGCTCACAAACCATTGAAGTTTTAGCAGGGTTAGAATATGACGGCGGTTGTTGGGTTGCAAGATCAATTTTTGACAGGATATCATTACCAACAAGTCCAACACCAAATTATGCATTTTTTGTGCAACTTGAATTAAATGGTATCGGATCCATAGGCTCAGACGCAAATAAACTAAATAACTTCTTATACAGAAATGTTCCGGGCCTCAGAACAGTCAATCAAATTCCAGATATTAATCGTCAGGCAAACTTTAATTAATTTTAATATGCAACTTAAAAAAATATTTTTCCTCTTTGAATTAACCCTAATCCTTTTTTGCTTAACACTACCTTTACTCGGATATACAAAATCTGAAAGTGATATTAAAAAACTTGATCGCATTATTGTTGTAGTTGATCAAGATGTAATTACAGAAAAAGAACTTCAAGAAAAAATTAATTCGGTTATTGGTAATCTAAAAAATCAAAAAATTGAAATTCCATCAGAAAATATCCTAAGAAAACAAGTGATAGAAAGATTAATTGCCAACAGCATTCAAATTCAACTTGCCAATCAAACTGGATTGAAAATTAGTGACGCCCAAGTCGATAAAACCATTGAACGTATTGCAGAAAAAAATAAACTTAATCTTGCTGACTTCAAAAAAACTTTAGAAAAAGATGGTACTAATTTTTATAAATTCAGAGAAGAAATCAGAAATGAAATCACGATTGCGCAATTAAAGGAACGTGAAGTTGATAGCAAAATAGTAATTACAGATGGGGAAATTGATAATTTCTTAAATGCTCAATCAAAAGAAGCTCAGGATGAGTTTGAGGTTGCTCATATTCTTATTCGCGTTCCTGAAGATGCATCTCCTGAAAAACTAGAGAAATTAAAAAATAAAGCTGAAGAAGCAGTGAAACAAATTCAATCAGGTAAAAATTTCACTCAAGTCTCTGCGGCATTTTCTGATACACCAAATGCGCTTGAAGGAGGTAGTCTAGGCTGGAAAAAAACCTCAGATTTACCAACATTATTTGTGGATGCTCTAAAAAAAACAGAAGTGGGTAAAATAACCTCTATTTTAAGAAGCCCTAATGGTTTTCATATTCTTAAACTCATCAACAAAAAAGGGTCTAGTGGCCCTCTTGTTGTTGAACAAACTCATGTAAGACATATTTTAATTAAACTTTCTGAAATTACTTCGGAAAATGAAGGCCGTCAAAAGTTAATCGGCATAAAAGAGCGTTTAGAAAATGGCACGAAGTTTGAAGATATGGCAAAACAATACTCAGAGGACCCCTCTTCAAATAACGGAGGCGATTTAGGTTGGATTAATCCAGGTGACACCGTTCCTGAATTTGAAAAAACAATGAAGCAGCTTAATCTCAATCAAATCAGCGACCCTATTAAGACTCCATTTGGATGGCATCTCATTCAAGTACTTGAAAGAAGATCTCAGGATATGTCTAAAGAATCCGCTCGAATTCAAGCTAGGCAACAAATCAAAATGCGAAAATCTGAAGAGGCTTACCAAGATTGGCTTCAAGAATTACGAGATCGCTCTTTTGTTGAGCTTCGTTTAGAAGACAACTTTTAGTTTATTATCTTGAGCTCTTTTAAGCCACATATCGTCATAAGCTCAGGCGAACCTGCAGGTATTGGCCTTGATCTTTGCGTTTTACTGAGCGAAAAAAATTTTCCAGCCTTTATTACAGTTATTGGTGATAAAAATGCTTTATCTCATAGGGCTTCTCAGCTCGGTAAAACAATTGCATTTCATGAAAATAGACTGGTAGAACATAAAGGCGACCATTCACTTTCTGTTTCTCATATTTCGGCTCGCGAGGAAATTAAGGCAGGAATGCTTAATGCCAAAAATAATAATTACGTTCTTGATGTATTAAATTTTGCATTGGATGGATGTTTAAATAAATCTTTTGATGCCGTTGTTACAGCACCAATTCATAAGAGCATCATCAATGAAAGTCAGCCTTTTACAGGTCATACTGAATATATTGCACATTACACTCATGCTAAAAATGAAGTCATGCTTCTCGCTTCCAAATCTATGAAAGTTGCTCTTGTGACAACGCATGTGCCTCTATCACAAGTAAGCCGTTTGATCACGCCAGAAAAATTCGAAGAAACATTAAAAACAATTCATCGCGACCTTATTGACCGATTTAAAATAAATAATCCTGTAATTTTTGTTGCTGGCCTTAATCCGCATGCAGGCGAAAATGGTATCTTAGGTTTGGAAGAGAACAATATTCTTATACCCGTCATT
>RFPQ01000059.1 GCA_009926035.1 Betaproteobacteria bacterium | reverse complement strand
ATGATCAAACTCAACTTTTAATTTATTGCGATAAAGATAATAGTCTTTTGCAATAAAGAAAGAGGTCTCAATAGATTGAGAATTTTTCTTAATGGTTAATTGAAATGCTTCATCAGGCTGTAAAAAATCATTTTTATCTTTTAAAAATAAAGATTCGTTTGCATGTGCACTATTCAGGATTAGGCCGATAAAAAATAAACAGAATAAAATAGTTATTTTTTTTGATAAAGAAAAAAAACGGCTAAACATGAAAAATGGCCTTTAAAAAGAAGCAAGTTGATTGGAGTTAAATCATCATAAAATCGTTCCTTAAGAATCATTGAATCAAGCTCTTAAGCACAACGATCATTTATTACATATAATTCTAACTAAAATCATAGAATAACCTAATGCGATTACTTTTTACTATTCTTTTATTATCCTTCCCAGTCATTGAAATATGGGGCATTTTTAAACTAAGCGCTCTTTATGGATGGTGGTTTTTTCTCTATATGATTTTGGTCACCTACCTTGGTTGGCGATTAATCAAGGAAGAAAAACAATTAGTTTTTGCAAAGCTTATGGGTGCGATGGGACAGGGTGGCAATCCAATTAAAACGATGATTGGAAGTGCCCGTAATTTTTTTGCAGGTATCTTATTTATTATTCCAGGCGTGATTACAGATTTTTTTGCAATTATATTGCTCTTAATACCCATTAAAGATAAAGCTTCTCAAAATATTCACCCAACAGAAGAAGATGTTATCGAAGGAGAGTATCGACGAGATGATGAGCTTTTAAAATAATGAGTTATACGATAAAACTTTTACCCAGTGAACATACATTTCAAGCCAAGGGAAGCCAAACAATTGTAGAGGCTGCCATTGATGCAGGCGTGCATTTACCATATGGTTGTCGAAATGGTGCTTGTGGTGCATGCAAAGGTAAAGTCGTGGAAGGTAAAGTGCATTTAGAAGACTACCAGTCAGCGGTCATCTCAGAAGAAGAGATTAAAAATGGTATGACACTATTTTGTCGAGCAATGGCTTTAGAAAATTTAACCATTGAGATTAAAGAATTAGGAAGTACTAATAATATTAAACCTAAAATATTTCCTGTGCGTGTCGAGGCTCTAGAGAGGCTGACATATGACGTGATGCTAATGAAATTAAAACTCCCAAGTACTGACAAACTTCAATTTGTGGCAGGACAATATTTAGAGTTTTTACTTAAAGATGGAAAGCGCCGAGCATTTTCTATTGCAAGCCCCTCCTATGAATCTTCTTTAATTGAGTTACATCTTAGACTGATTCCAGGTGGCGAATTTACAGAATATGTATTCCAAGAAATGAAAGAAAAATCTATTTTGCGCGTGGAAGGCCCTTTTGGAAATTTCTTTTTACGCGAAGACTCTACGAAGCCTATTATTTTCGTAGCTGGTGGTACAGGCTTCGCACCAATCAAGGGCATGATTGAAGAATCTATTCAAAAAGGTATGAAGCGACCCATCAAGCTTTATCGGGGCGCTAGGGTATTAGAAGATTTATATATGGATGCATTATGCAAAAGATGGGCTCATGAATTTTCACACATTGAATATATACCTGTTTTATCTGAATCGCTTTCAGAGGATAAATGGCAAGGACGCGAAGGTTTGGTGCATGAGGCCGTTTTAAAAGATTTTATAAGTTTGAATGATTATCAATTGTATTGTTGTGGGGCTCCCCAGATGGTAGAAGTGGCTCATAAGGCGTTTACTGCACAAGGTCTTCCAGAAGATGAATTTTATTCAGACGCTTTTACATTTGCAGCGCCGGTAAAAAAATAGAGAACAAATAGAGACAAAAAAAGGCGCTAAAAGCGCCTTTTTCTTTAGATACAAAAAGCTAATTACTTAGCAGCTTTAGCATCAGCAGCTGGTTTAGCAGCAGGAGCAGCTTTCTTGTCAGCTTTTGCTGGAGCAGCTTTAGCATCAGCAGCTGGTTTAGCATCAGCAGCTGGTTTAGCAGCGTCAGCAGCGAATGCGTTTAATGAAAGTGCGAATAAACCTGCAACTAATGAAGCGAATAACTTAGACATGTAATTTCCTTAAATATTAATTAAACAAAATATGTATCAAAGCGATACATATTGAACCGTGTATAAAGCACGATTTGATGCGCATTATACATGAGCCATAATTTTTATCTATAAAATACGACTACATTTTAATGACTTAAATTTTTTGAAAAAGTTCTATGAAATTTATAGATTACTAAACAATTAGTGATCAATTGTTTCTAAAAGTTTTTGCATCATTGATTGATCAGAAGGCTCGTCTGACGCAAAAGTCATAAAAGATTCTCTTTCAAGCACATTCACCATCCTTGGATGATTGACGATAAAAAGAACATCTTTTAAAAAATTCATATTTTTTAATCGACTTAAGCGAACAAATTCCTTGCATGCTTCCGAGCTTGTAATCAGTATTGCTGAAATATGAATTTTTTCTGAAAAAGCTTTAAGTAAATCTAAATTAGCTTGAGGAAAAGTGCGTGCATAACATTCAGCATAGGTGACCTCAGCGCCTCGCGCTCTTAATGTTTCTGCTAGCGTTTCTCGACCACCTTCACCTCTAAAAATCACAATTTTTTTATTTTTAATATCATTCATTTCTTTGGTAGCAAGTAAACCTTCACTATCAAAGCTTTCATCTGGTATGAGGACATGATTTACGTCAAATAATTTCAATGCTTTTTGAGTAGAGGGCCCAATAGCTGCAAATTGTGTTGATTTAGGCAATGTGTGGAATGCTTGTTTCACAATCGGCATACCAAATTGAACAGCATTTGAACTAATGAAAATAGCCCAATCATAATTATCTAATTTTAAAACAACATTTTGAAAAGTTTCATTTTGGCTTTTTGATTTGATTTCAAGCAATGGAAATTCGATTGGATGTCCTTGGTGCTCGTTCACCAAAGCTTTAATTTCGCCTGTTTGATGAGAGGGACGTGTAATTACAATACCTGTTTGATGAAGTTCTTTTGTACTCATATTGCAAGACTCGCTAAAATTTTATCTGCACCTTGATCAAGAAGTTGCTTGGCGAGTTTTTCGCCAAGCTTTTCCGCGTCTTCAATGGAGCCTTCAACCTTGTCTTTAATCATTTCTTTTCCATCAATAGAAGCTACAAAGCCTTGTAGTTTAAGTATTTTATTTTCAATAATGGCATGTGCGCCTAAAGGTACATTGCAACTACCGCCTAAGGTTCGACTCATTGCTCTTTCAGCTAGCACACACTGAGCTGACTCAGGGTGATGAAGAGGCTTTAATAGCTCAACAAGATCAGATCGCACTTTTAATATCTCAATAGCAAGAGCGCCTTGTCCTACCGCAGGAATTGAATTTTCCGGAGACATATATTGTCGGATACGCGTTTTTAATTTGAGTCGAATGAGCCCAGCTGCTGCTAATATAATTCCTTGATATTGTTTTTTATCGAGTTTTCTTAAGCGGGTTTGTAAATTACCTCGTAAAGGCTCAATAACAAGCTCAGGAAATCGACGTTGTAGTTGACTTTGTCGGCGAAGACTTGAAGTGCCTACAACGCTTCCTGGGGGAAGCATCTCGAGCGCTCCAAAGTCATTAGAGATAAATGCATCCCTTGCATCTTCTCGCTTGCCAATCGCAGCAATCATAAATTCATCACTTAAATGCATGGGCAAATCTTTGAGTGAATGCACTGCAATATCTGCGTCTTTATTTTGTAATGCGACTTCAAGTTCTTTAATGAAAAGACCTTTGCCACCAATTTTAGAGAGTGATTTATTAAGCGTTTTATCCCCTTGGGTGGTCATACCAAGAATACTCACTTCTAATCTTGGATATAAAGATAAAAGCTGCGACTTAATATATTCGGCTTGCCAAATCGCAAGCTCACTTTCGCGTGTCGCAATGGTTATGTGTTTAGGCTGGGTCATAGTTGAAATTAAAACGAATGAGCCATTTTATCATAAGCCAAGCCATTGAAAATTTAGAAAATCATAAGCTTTAGCATATACTTTCACTTATGGCTAAAAAAGATACAAAAAAAGCGAATTGGTCGGGCAGATTTAATGAGTGACAGAACTCGTCAAAAGATTTACAGCATCGATTAGCTTTGACCAGAAATTAGGTCTTTACGATATTGAAGGCTCAATGGCTCACGCTGAAATGTTAGCTGAACAAAAAATTATCACCCAAAAAGATTTAAAAGCGATTCAAGGAGGCTTACAAACTATTCAAAAAGAAATTTTGGCAGGGACCTTTAAATGGTCACTCGATTTAGAAGATGTGCATTTAAATATTGAAAAAAGATTAACGGATAAAATTGGTGAGGCCGGTAAAAAATTACATACAGGCAGATCAAGAAATGATCAGGTCGCAACTGATTTGAGATTGTGGTTAAGAGCAATTACAGATGAAACGATTCACAAGATTAGAACACTTCAAATATCGGTTGTTCAATTGGCAGACAAACATCAAAAAACAATCATGCCTGGATTCACTCATCTTCAGGTGGCGCAGCCTGTAACTTTTGGCCATCATTTGATGGCTTATTATGAAATGTTGCAAAGAGATCTTACAAGATTTGAAGATGCCAGAAAAAGAATGAATCAATTGCCATTGGGTGCTGCAGCGCTTGCGGGCACAAGTTACTCTATTGATAGAAACAAGGTGGCTAAAAAACTTAAATTTGATGGTGTATGTGAAAATTCTATAGACGCAGTTTCAGATAGAGACTTTGCTATTGAATTTACTTTTGCAGCTTCTTTACTTATGACGCATTTATCAAGATTTTCAGAAGAACTCATTATGTGGTCGAGTCCGATGTTTGGATTTATAGAAATTGCTGATAGATTTTGTACCGGCTCATCCATCATGCCGCAAAAAAAGAATCCCGATGTACCGGAATTAGTGAGAGGCAAAACAGGAAGAGTGACAGGTCATTTAATGGGCCTTCTTATGCTTATGAAAGCACAGCCCCTTGCTTACAATAAAGACAATCAAGAAGATAAAGAACCTCTTTTTGATACCGCGAATACTATTTTAGATGTGCTAACTATTTATGCAGATATGCTAAAAGGTATCACCGTCAATGAAAAAAATATGAAAGAAGCGACTTTAAAAGGTTATGCCACTGCTACGGACTTAGCAGATTATCTTGTGATCAAAGGCGTCGCATTTAGAGATGCACATGAAATTGTTGCAAAAGCTGTGAATGCAGCGATTAAAAAGAAATGTGATTTATCAGAACTTAAAATAGATGAATTGAAAAAATTTAGTAAAATGATTTCAAGTGATGTGTATAAACATCTTACGCTTGAGGGTTCAATCAAGTCTAGAAATCACATAGGCGGTACGTCTTATGATCAAGTCAAAAAAGCGATTGAAAAAGCTAAAAAAACTTTAAATAAATAATTTATTTAAAAAAGTTTATTGAGTAGACCATCCCCCGCCTAAAGATTTAAATAGCTCCACACTCGCCATAAGTCTCAATTGCCTTTTTTGAATATACGCAATCGATGCGTCGTTGTAAACGCGCTGGGCATCAAGATATTCTAGGTAGCTTGAATAACCAGCTTTATAGCGATTCGATGAAATATCCATTGCTTTCTTGGCTGCATCTTGTGTGAGTTTTAAATCATTTTCCTGCTCTGTATATTCTTTTAAAGAAACGATCGCGTTATTCACTTCTTTAAAAGCATTTTGTATAGAGGACTC
>RFPQ01000058.1 GCA_009926035.1 Betaproteobacteria bacterium | reverse complement strand
CCCAGCTCATCATGATTGCCTGGTATATAAATCACCTTGGAACCTTTTCTGGCTTTTCGCAAAAGCTTTTGAATAACGTCATTATGTTTTTGAGGCCAATACCAGCGTTTTTTTAGCGCCCACCCATCAATGATGTCGCCAACCAGATAGATAGTTTCTGCAGTATTGTTCTTAAGGAAGTCGAGGAGATATTCGGCTTTACATTCTGTAGTACCAAGATGAACATCTGAAATCCAAATAGCACGATATCGTTTCATAGGTGCGTATTAAATATGAAAAGTATGAAAGTTTCGTGACAAAACAGTGTCACAAATATGACACAGAACTACTTTATTATCTCTTCCATGAAGACTTTGAAGATTCTTTTACATATCTTGCTAGTTATTCCTCTATGTTTGCTAATCTTTATAGCCACAAGGAAACAACAAGAAAAGATTATTCAATATTGGTGTAAAAAACTTTTAAGTATTTTTGAAATTAAGGTTGAGTTAAAAGGATTTGAAGCTCAACTCTTAAACCAAAAAAATTATTTAATTGTGTCTAACCATATCTCATGGCTCGATATTATTATTATCCAATCTATCAAACCATCTATTTTTGTTGCGAAATCTGATGTGGCTTCATGGCCACTTTTTGGATGGGTAGCGCATATGACAGGGACGATATTTATCAAGCGAGATAAAGTATCTGACATCAAAAAAGCTTTAAAGAAAATGAAGCGACGACTGATGAAACGATCTGTTTGTATATTTCCTGAAGGGACTTCAACAAATGGTCGTTACGTATTACCTTTTAAGAGCAATTTATTTCAATCATCTATCGATTCAAATAAATCGATCTTACCCATTTGTTTAAGGTATCAAGAGGATCTTCATTATTCAGATAAGGTTGCATTTATTGATGATATGTCGCTGGTCGATTCGATTATAAAAATTAAAAAAGAAAATCATATTACAGCAGTCCTTGATGTTCTTCAGCCAATAAGACCTAGAGGCAACAGAAAAGAGCTTGCAAGCTATACACACGAGATCATTCAAAAAAACTTATCTCTAAATTTGTCATAAAACTTTCATAATCCGACATTAACCTAATCGAAATATCTATTATGGATAAATGCTATGCCAAATAAAATTAGGTTGTACATGAATCAGCTTCATCATGTTGATAGTCTTTTATGTATTACATTTAATAGAACGAGTCATAACACTCTCATCAGAAATTTCTTCAAGGTTATAAGTCGTTTAGGTGACGGTGTGTTTTGGTATAGCCTTATGGTATTTATGCTATGTTTGGATCAAGATCGTGCATTATTGCCTGTAAGTCATATGGCATCAGCTGGAATTATTGGCACATTGATTTATAAGTGGCTTAAAGTAAGAACACTTCGCCCACGTCCTTTTAATGTGCATCAGCAGATTTCATTAAGAAGTATACCTCTGGATCAATTTAGCTTTCCATCCGGACACACGCTTCATGCTGTCATATTCTCCATGGTGGCAATACATTATTACCCTATGTTTGCCATGGTATTAATCCCATTCACAATTTTAATTGGATTATCTAGACCTATTTTAGGGCTTCATTACCCAAGTGATGTTCTAGTGGGTGCTCTAATCGGTATTCTTATTTCAACCATTTCTTTTTACATTATCTAAATGAATATACTTTTTATATCTGACGTTTTTTTTCCTCGTGTGAATGGGGTATCTACATCTATCAATACTTTTGCAAAAGAGCTTAAGGCACTGGGGCATCAAGTAACCTTAATCGCACCTTCTTATGGAGATGAGGATAAGCATGAAGATTGGATTGTAAGAGTGCCTTCCCATAAGATTTATTTCGATCCCGAAGATCGTTTAATGAATTTTGGTAAATCAAAGGCATTGTTGCCATGGATTGAAGAGAGACATTTTGATGTGATACATATTCATACGCCATTTACAGCGCATTACGTGGGCATTCACTTTGGTAAAAAATTAGATATCCCTGTGATTGAAACCTACCATACGTTTTTTGAAGATTATTTGCATCATTATCTACCTTTTATTCCACAATTTATTTCAAGGAAACTTGCAAGAACCATATCAAGAAGACAGTGTAATGCTGTTGACGGCATCGTCTCACCGTCAAAACCGATGCTAGATGTATTAAAAGAATATGGCATTAAAACGTCTGCAGAAGTAGTGGCTACAGGCTTAGATGAGCCAAGTTTTGCTAAAGTAGACGGAGAATACTTCCGCATTAGCCATGACATTCCATTAACGCAACCCATGCTCTTATTCGTAGGCCGTGTGGCTCACGAAAAGAACATTGAGTTTTTGCTTGAAATGCATGTGAAATTAATTCAAAAACATCCTGATGCATTGTTAGTGATTACAGGTGAAGGTCCAGCAGAAGAATCGATTAAAGCATCGATTGCCAGATTGGGTCTTTTAAATAAAGTAAAGATGATTGGTTATTTAGATCGCAGTCATGAATTGATCGCATGTTATCAAGCGGCTGATGTATTCGTTTTTGCATCAAAGAGCGAGACACAAGGTTTAGTGCTTTTAGAAGCGATGGCTCAAGGAACTGCAGTGGTAGCCCTTGCAGAGCTTGGAACTAAATCAATACTTATCGAAGGTGAGGGGGTGTTAATCGCAAAAGATGATACCCATGATTTTGCAGATAAAGTGAGCATACTTTTATCTGATCCATTAAAACGTGAAAGTATTGGAGACAAAGGTAGAAAATACGCAGAAGACAAGTGGGGTGCGCATGTCTTAGCTAAGAAAGTGGCTAAGTTCTATAAAAATATAATCACACAAAAAACATCACTTACGAGATATACGAATACTAGAATAGATAACGCAAAAACGACTGTCTAATAAAGTTCTATCTCGTACTTCCATTCAATCTTTTTCCAGTCGGATGCTTCTTTATTAAGGCCAAATTGAATGAATGGATTTTTTTCTAACCAAGCCTTTGAAATTTTTAATTTAAATCCTTTTGCGCTTTGTTGTACTTTAATAAGCGGCAACGCTCCACTTTCTCTTTTTCTAGAAACGACATGCGCAAGTCTTAAGCAGAATAACAAGTGCCAATCGATATAACCAGGACTCATAGGAAGTTTATTGAGTTTACCGTTATGACCCAAGACAAGCCCTGCAAGCCTAGCCTGATCAAGCCTTGAAAATCCTGGCAAATCAGCATTGGAAATAATATAAGCAGAATGTTTTTGGTAGTCACTTCGTGATACAGCCAAACCAATCTCATGCAAGAATGATGCCCAAGTTAAAAGCTTGCGATTATTTTTTCTGTCTTCTTTTTTAAAGGTAGGTAATTGATCGAGAAAAAAATCAGCTGTTTCACTTACACGTTTAAATTGTGCTTCATCTATATTAAAACGTTTTCCCAATTGCTCAATCAGACCATGTCTCGTATCTAAATTTTCTAATTTGCCAATTGAATTAAAGAGTGTTTTAAGAATACCTTTTTTCTTAGTATGTGCGCCATTCTTAGATTGATCATAGAGGTGGTGGAGTGAGCCAAAGAGAAGAGCGGCTTCAGTAATTTCCATATGCTCAATACCTAATTCTTCAAAGGCTGAGATCATAATAGCAAGACCTCCGGGAAGCACAGGTTTACGATCTGCTTTTAACCCTAATAAGCTTAATCGATCAGTATGTTTTGTTTCAAGTAAGTTTTTTTTAAGTAAATCTAAACCATGACGTGTGATAACACCGCCTGTTTCTTCAACAGGAAGATTATGTGGTTCACCACTCAAGCCATTGAGCGCAATAAGTTCTGCAATAGCTCTGGCTGTGCCTGAGGAGCCAATCGCTTGCTCCCAACCCATTTTTCGATAGAAAGGTGCGATAACTTTAATTTCCTTTAAAGCTGCATTCTGTGCAGCCTTGAAATTTTCTTCATCGACTATACCTTCTGAAAAAAATCTTTGGCTAAAAGAAACGCATCCTATAGGAAGAGACTCTAGAAGCTTAGGCTCATGGCCGTCACCAATAATGATTTCAGTAGAACCACCGCCAATATCAAATACAAGACGTTTGCCAACACACATAGGTGCGATATGTGAGGCTCCAATGTAAATAAGTCTTGCTTCTTCGTTTCCTGAGATGACATCGATAGGAAAGCCTAAAAGCTTTTCTGCCTCATCCACAAATTTTTTGGCATTACGAGCGACTCGGAATGTATTGGTAGCAACCGCTACAACTTGATTGGGGTTAAAGCTTCTTAAGCGATCGCCAAATCTTAAAATGGCAGCTAAAGCTTTCGTCATTGACTCTTCACTTAACTCATTATCTTTATTGAGCCCGCCAGCGAGTCTTACCGTGTCTCTTAGGGTATCTATAGTTTGAAATTGAACGCCTGTCGGGAGGTAATTGATTTTAGCAATCATCATCCTAAAGCTATTAGAGCCCAGATCTATAGAGGCATATAAGCCATTAAGATTTTCGGGAGATTGAGCTGTTTTGAGTGAAGGTATCATCATAAAGGACGCTAATTTAAAACAAGTTTATGACATATCGATGACATATCTCATAAATGTCATGTAAATGTCATATTCAGTAATCACAATGATAGTATGAATGCTGTGAAATCTAAACTTAATTTATTAAACCGTGAATTAGGAGCGCTCGAATTCAATCGACGCGTCTTGGCTTTAGCTCAAAATCTTAAAATACCGCTTTTAGAGCGCCTTAAATATATCTGTATTGTTTCCAGTAATTTAGATGAATTTTTTGAAATTCGTATTGCAGTGCTAAAAGAGCAGTTACGAAAAAATCCTAAAAGTAAAACACAAGATGGCCTCGTCGTAGGTGAGGCATACCTTAATATTGTCAAAGAGACCCAGACGCTTGTTAGCCATAAATATAAAATATTCCAAAAAGATATTTTACCGAGACTTGAGAGAGAAGGGGTTCATCTTCACTTTGAGAGCGCATGGACACCAAGTCAACATCGCTGGGCAAAAACCTACTTTGAAAAAGAACTTGTTCCTCTTCTGACACCCATTGTTTTAGATCCAGCTCACCCTTTCCCTAAAGTTATTAATAAAAGCTTAAACTTTTTTGTAACATTAGAAGGTAAAGACGATTTTGGTAGAACGCCTAAATTAGCGGTAGTGCAAGCACCTCGCTCTATACCACGCGTCATTCAGATGCCAACACGTATCAGCCAAAAGCCCTATGGGATTGTTATCCTGTCAACTTTTATGCAATCTTTTGTGCACGAACTTTTTCCTGGTATGAAAATTACTGGGTGTTATCAATTCAGGGTCACAAGAAATTCAGATTTATTTGTATCTGATGATGATATTTCTGATTTAAAAGAATCTTTAAAGGGCGAGCTCTCTACAAGGCACTTGGGTGACGCAGTAAGACTTGAAATATCTTCTGATATTCCAGATCATCTTCTTAAGTATTTAAGAAAATCTTGTGATTTAAATCCTGAAGATTGTTATCGCGTCGATGGACCAGTCAATTTAATGCGCTTGATGCAAGTGGCAGAGATTGTGAATCGGCCTGATCTAAAATTTCCGTCTCACATACCTAAATTATCTCTAATTAAAGGATCTATTTTTGACGAACTTAAAACACGAGATATTTTACTTCACCATCCTTACGAAAGCTTTGAGCCTGTTTTAAATTTACTCAGAACAGCTTCAAAAGATCCTGACGTATTAGCGATCAAACAAACTATATATAGAACCGGCAATGTGTCGCCTGTGATGGATGC
>RFPQ01000057.1 GCA_009926035.1 Betaproteobacteria bacterium | reverse complement strand
ATTGTTGCTAACATTATTAAGGATCTCAATGTTGAGTCATTGAGTGATTATGGAGCAGGCAAAAAAAATTTATTAAAAGGTCTGACTGAACTTGGAGTGCATTTAAAAGTTTATCAGCCTTATGATCCAGCATTTCCTGAATATGGTGAACCTAGGTCAGCAGATCTGGTTTGTTGCATAGATGTTTTGGAGCATATTGAGCCTGAACTTATTGATAATGTGATCCAAGATTTGGCAAACATTACAACTAAATTCGGATTTTTCTCTGTTCATATGGGCCCAGCAGTTAAAGTATTAGCGGACGGAAGAAATGCACATCTAATTCAAAAACCAAGCTCTTGGTGGTTAGAAAAACTCATTAAACATTTTGAAGTTTTACATTTGCAAACACATGGTGTGATGGGTCATGGCTTTTGGATTGCAGTAAAGCCTAAAGAAAAAAATTAATTTGTAATAAGTTTTTCGGTTTCTTCAATCGAAGCTTTTGATTTGTTTAATTTTAAATCATCGATGTGATAAATAAGTAGCTCTATCGGGCCCATTGAACCTTCAAGTTTCAACACTGGAATTATTTTTTTATCTTGCATGGGATCTTTAGTGCGTGATTTGCGATCGCGGGTTTCGTATGCAATGTTGCGGTTTAACAAAAAAAATTCAACTTCTTTCATCGAATCAGCATAAAGCTGAATATGAAGCGTAGGATATCGACCCGCAGTGCCATCTAATGCACTACCTGTTAAATGCGGATTAAAAGCTATTAATTTTTTCATGAGACTTAATGCTTCGAGCCTTAATATTTTAAGGCGCTCTTCATGTTCTTCATCAAAATAAATCGCTTGATGTTCTTTGATCGCATCATTGATTTCATCATTCGAAGGGAGTGCATCACCATCCATTAACCCAAAAAATTTAGCAGCTTTACGTTTTGCAAATGCATAATCGCTGATACCTTCTTCAGCCATCATTTGTGCGGCCTTATGTGCGACTTGAAAGCGAATGTGTTTACTTTGTCTTGCCATATGAAAGACTTTTTTTAAAAACTAATTGAGGAGATGCATTTCGTTATGAGGTGGGAATTCTGAATAGAAATATTCATTTACACCTTCTTCATTTTCATTAGCATGCGTACCTGTATCCGATTTAATTTTTTGAATCATGACGCCATCAGGCATCGCATAATTTTGTATAGGGATATCTTTAAGAGCGGTCTGCATATATTTAATCCATATAGGTAGTGCTGCTTGAGAGCCTGTTTCATCTTTGCCAAGGGACTTAGGCTGATCAAATCCAATCCATGCAATGGCCACTTCTGAAGGCGTATACCCTGCAAACCAAGCATCGACTTGGTTATTCGTCGTTCCCGTTTTACCCGCAATATCTGAACGACCCAATACTTTAGCTTTTTGAGCTGTTCCTTTATTAATAACGTCTTGTAAAAGAGTCGTCATGATAAATGCGTTTCTTGGATCAATGATGCGAGGTGTTTCTTCATTTTGAAACATGGCATTGGTTTGATCGATCACTTTGCCTTGGCTATCGACCATTTTTTCAATGAGGTAAGGTTTTTTAAGATAACCTCCGTTGGCAAAGACACCATAGGCAGTGACCATTTCCATCAGTGTTGCAGAGCCGACACCTAGAGCCATAGATAGATATGCAGGGTGATTCGCGGGATCAAAGCCAAAACGTGTTGCATAATCTTGTGCGTAGGGAGCCCCAATGGCTTTCAGCACTCGAATTGCGACTAAGTTTTTAGATTTAGCTAAGCCATTTCTGAGTCTGATATGACCATCAAAATCACCATCATAGTTTTGTGGATCCCAGTCCATACCGCTCCCTGTTTCAGCTGCGGAGAAATGAAGAGGTGCATCATTGACGATGGTGGCTGGCGTAATTCCTTTTTCTAAAGCTGCAGAATAAATGAAGGGCTTAAAGGTGGAGCCGGGCTGGCGTTTTGCTTGAGTCACATGATTATATTTATTGCGATTAAAATCAAAGCCACCTACAAGCGCTGTAATAGCTCCTGTTTGGGGATCCATCGATACTAAAGAAGCTTCAACCTTAGGGAGCTGGACCACTTCCCATTGTTTATTTTTTTGTATCACTCGAATCACAGCACCTGGTTTGACTTTCCTATTTTTAGGATCTTTTTCATTCAAAGTTTTTTGAATGAGCGCTAGGTTATCGCCTTTGATGTCTATCATGTCACCTTTTTTAGTGAAGGCTTGAACGTATTTGGCATCAGCTTTAATGACGACTGCTGGAATAAATCCGTTATATTCTTCGAGACCATCCAGCGTATCGACGATCTTAGTTTTTTGATCTTCAAATTTTTTGCCCTCTAAATCAATGGTTTTTTCAGGGCCTCGATATTCATGGCGACGATCATAATCTAAGATGCCTCGCAGAACCGCTTCATTAGCCGCCTCTTGGTTGGCTTTTTTTATGGTGGTGTAAACCTTAATACCACTCGTATAAATATCATCTTGATATTGATCGAAAAGAACCTGCCTTACCATTTCGGATGCATGGTCAGCGACTAAATCTCTCGATTGTCGTGACTCTTTAAAATGAAGTGTCTGGTTCATTGCTTCTTCAAAAGCCTTTTGATCAATAAACTCGTAACGCAACATATTTTTTAGAACTTCACGTTGGCGTTGAATAGCACGTTTTGGATTGGTGAATGGATTGTAATTAGAAGGGGCTTTAGGAAGGCCTGCTAAAAGGGCACATTCAGCCAAGGTCAGTTTTTCTAAGGGCTTGCCATAATACACCAAGGCTGCCGCACCAAAACCATAAGCACGTTGACCTAAATAAATTTGATTAATATAAAGCTCTAAAATTTGATCTTTATTTAAATTCTTTTCAATTTTATGAGATAGAAAAACCTCACTAATTTTTCGTCTTAAAGTTTTATCAGATGACAGAAAAAAATTACGCGCGACTTGCATCGTAATTGTGCTGGCCCCCTCATGAGAAGCCCCTACTAAATTTTTGACAATGGCACGTCCCACACCTACCGCATCGACCCCCTTATGCTGATAAAAACGTCGATCTTCAATCGCTAAAATTGCATGCTTCATTTTTTTCGGCACATGTTGAATTTTAATGAAGGCGCGGCGCTCTTCTCCGAATTCGGCCATGAGAAAACCATCGGAGCTATAGACTCTTAAGGGTAATTTAGGACGATATTCTGTCAGCGATTCAAGCGAGGGTAATGATGGAATGACAAGGGCAATGGTTAAGGCAACTAAGGCTCCGATTGCACTTAAGCTTATGAAAACCCACAACATGAGGCTTTTAAAAAAAGTGGATTTTGCCATAAGTGAAATGAGTCATGACTTTAGGTTTTATGTGAGACCATATTATAAAAGGTGTTGAGGATTATTTGTAGGCAATTCGAGCCATTAGCTCTTTAAATCCCTTAAAATAATCACTATTCTTGAATATAAAGCAATTTCGTCATGACATTGATGAATGAAAATATTTTTTTTGTAGGACTCATGGGCGCTGGTAAAACGACCGTGGGTAAACTCCTAGCTAAAAAACTTAAAAAAACTTTTTTTGATACCGATCAAGAAATTGAAAAAAAATTGGGCGTTAAAGTTTCAGTGATTTTTGAGCTGGAAGGTGAAGAAGGTTTTCGTAAAAGAGAAACACAAATGATTGATGAATTGACTCAAAAAAAAGATATTATTTTGGCGACTGGCGGTGGCGCTGTGTTGAGTGAAGAAAATAGAAGGCTTTTAAAAGAAAGAGGCAAAGTCATCTATTTAAATGCGAAACCAGAAAATTTAGCCAAGCGTATGGCGCATGATAAAGATCGCCCTCTTCTTCAACAAGGTAATGTCGAAGATACCTTAAACCGTTTATACAAAGAAAGACACCCCTTGTACTTAAATGCCGCTTCTTTTGTCGTCGATACGGGTCAGCAAAAAACACAAACTATTTTAAATAAAATTCAAGCTCTTCTTAAATAGGTTTATGCAAACACTTCATATTCAACTAGAAAATCGATCCTATCCTATTTATATTGGAGAAGGATTGCTGTCACAAATTCAATTGATCGAGCCTCATTTAAAACAAAAACATGTTGCGATTGTGACGAATACGACGGTCGCCCCCATATATCTTGATTCCTTAAAGCATTTCCAATTATCTTGCCCGATGGCGAGCTTTATAAAAATCAAGAGACTCTAAATCTTATTTATGATGCGCTTTTAAAAGAAAAATGTGAGCGCACTGCAACACTCATTGCATTGGGCGGTGGCGTTATAGGCGACATGACAGGATACGCTGCTGCGACTTATTTAAGAGGGGTGCCTTTTATACAAATACCTACCACACTTTTGTCGCAAGTGGATTCATCGGTGGGCGGTAAAACAGGGATTAATCACTCCATGGGCAAAAATATGATTGGTGCTTTTTATCAGCCACAGTGCGTGATCGCAGATATTGATACTTTAAAAACTTTACCTCAAAGAGAATTTTCAGCAGGCATGGCAGAAGTTATTAAGTATGGTTTGATTCGTGATGAAGCATTTTTTACTTGGCTTGAAAAAAATATCGAAGGACTCATGACATTAAATCCATTACTTTTGATTGAAGCCATTGAACGCTCATGCCAAAACAAAGCGGATGTGGTAGAGATGGATGAACATGAATCAGGTGTTCGGGCGACACTTAATCTTGGACATACTTTTGGGCACGCGATTGAAAATGCGATGGGCTACGGTGTGTGGCTTCATGGCGAAGCGGTAGCGACAGGTATGGTGATGGCAGCAAATCTATCCAAACTCATGGGCTGGTTAAAAGAGACTGAATTTAATCGTATCGTAAAACTTTTAAAAGAAGCTAAGCTTCCCATTGATCCTCCCAAAATTAGTCAAGATCAATATATAGAACTCATGAGCATGGATAAAAAAGTTGTCGATGGCAAAATTAGATTGGTGCTTCAAAAAGGAATCGGCGATTCTTTGATCACAAGTGATTACGATATAAATCATTTAAAGACCACACTTCAGACTTCAAAATTTTCAGTATGATGAAGTTGGCACCTTATGCCGCGCACCCAGAACAATCTCGCGGCCGACGCTTTAGAGAAGAAGCTTCATCCTTAAGAAATGATTTTCAGCGCGATCGAGATCGTGTCATTCACTCAACGGCTTTTAGACGTCTTGAATACAAAACGCAAGTATTCGTCAATCATGAGGGTGATTTATTTAGAACCCGTTTAACTCACAGTTTAGAGGTCGCTCAGATTGCACGAAGCATTGCGAGAACTTTAAATCTCCATGAAGACTTAGCAGAGGCGATCGCCTTAGCTCACGATTTGGGACACACCCCTTTTGGTCACGCAGGGCAGGATGCCTTAAACCGTTGCATGAAAGATTACGGTGGATTCGAACATAATCTCCAGTCACTTCGTGTGGTCGATCTTTTGGAACAAAGGTATGCAGAATTTGATGGGCTCAACCTCACCTTTGAAACAAGAGAGGGCATCTTAAAACACTGCTCCATTAAAAATGCTGAAAGATTAGGTGATGTGGGTCAAAGGTTTTTAGATAAGACAGAAACAACATTAGAAGGACAGATTGCCAATTTTGCGGATGGGATTGCCTATAACAATCACGATATTGATGACGGCATTCGTTCAGGACTTTTAACGATCGATCAGCTCATGGAAGTTTCTCTTTTTAAAGAGCATGCCTTAAAAGTAAAAACCCTTTATCCTGATTTATCTCAAAAAAGACTTGTTCATGAAACCATTCGGCGCATGATCCATAATTTAGTGGATGATTTATGTCGCACGAGCCTCTCATATATAAAG
>RFPQ01000056.1 GCA_009926035.1 Betaproteobacteria bacterium | reverse complement strand
GCCTGGATGTTAAATGCTAATGATCATTGGCATGGATTTGGTAATCTTGCTGATGGTTTTAATATGCTCGACCCAATTAAAGCAACAATCATTACTCCAGGACTCAATGTTGATGGCGAGTTTTCTGACGAGTTTGGCATACCCGCTTCTATTGTTACGAAATACTTAGCAGAGCACGGCGTTATTGTAGAAAAAACAGGTCTTTACTCATTCTTTATTATGTTTACAATCGGCATTACTAAAGGTCGATGGAATACGCTGGTTGCCGCGCTTCAACAATTTAAAGATGATTACGATAAGAATCAACCTTTATGGAAAGTATTACCTGAGTTTATTCAGAAGCAACCAAGCTATGAGCGTATTGGATTAAAAGATTTATGCACACAAATTCATGAAATCTATAAAAAACATGACATTGCGAGACTGACAACTGAAATGTATCTCTCTGATATGGTCCCTGCAATGAAGCCAACAGAAGCTTTTTCAAAAATGGCTCATAAAGAAATTGAACGTGTTGCGATTGATGATCTAGAGGGCAGAATTACAGCGGTACTGCTCACGCCATATCCACCAGGCATTCCACTTCTCATCCCTGGCGAACGTTTTAACAAAATTATTGTGAATTATTTAAAATTTGCAAGAGATTTCAATGAGAAGTTCCCAGGATTTGAAACAGATAATCACGGATTAGTAAAACAAAAGATTGATGGTAAGGCGCACTACTTTGTAGATTGCGTATCTATTTAATATTTTTTTGATAATTTACAAAAGAAAATTCAAGTCCATCATTTGCAATATGATCTTCTCTTGAAGACTCAGTCCATATTGATTTATTGATCTCAGGAAAAAAAGCATCCCCCGAAAAGCTTTTCTTAATTTCTGTAATATATAAATGATCGACTAAATTTAACGCTTGTTCGTATATATTTGAACCCCCTATCACAAATACTTCATCATCATGTTTCGAAATTGAAAAAGCATCTTCAATGCTATGCACAACTTCTGTCCCTTCGAATGAGGTTTCTGTGTTTCGGCTAATTACAATATTTCTTCTATTAGGAAGCGCTCGACCGATAGACTCATAAGTTTTTCGACCCATAATAATCGTATGTCCTGTTGTTAAAGATTTAAAATGCTTTAGATCTTCGCTTAGATGCCATGGCAGCGAATTGTTCACGCCAATGACACGGTTAGAACTTATGGCAACAATAATAGATAGTTTAGGCACTAGACTGCAACAGGCGCTTTAATAGCAGGGTCTGGATCGTAATTTTCTAAAACAAAATCTTCGAATTTAAAGTCAAAAATACTTCTAACTTCAGGATTTATTTTCATGCGAGGTAAAGTTTTAGGTGTTCTTGATAGTTGCTCGTTGACTTGCGCCATATGATTAGAATAAATATGCGCATCACCTAATGTATGAACAAAATCACCAGGCTCTAATGAACATACCTGAGCTACCATCATTGTAAGAAGCGCATAAGATGCAATATTAAATGGCACGCCCAAAAAAATATCTGCACTTCTTTGATAAAGCTGACAAGATAATTTTCCATTCGAAACATAAAATTGGAAAAATGCATGACAAGGTGGAAGTTTCATCTTTGAAATTTCTGAAACATTCCAAGCTGAAACGATTAATCTTCTTGAGTCTGGATTTTTTTTTATTGACTCTATTAAATCAGAAATCTGATCTATATGTTTTCCATCGGCAGTAGGCCAACTTCTCCATTGATAACCATATACCGGACCTAGATTGCCATTTTCATCAGCCCATTCATCCCAGATACTCACACCATTATCTTTTAAGTACTTAATATTTGTGCTACCACTTAGGAACCACAAAAGCTCATGAATAATAGATTTTAAATGTACTTTTTTAGTGGTTAGTAGAGGAAAACCTTGGGATAAGTCATATCGCATTTGATAGCCGAATACCGAAATAGTCCCTGTACCTGTTCGATCATGCTTAGTATCGCCATGGTTTTTAACGTGATTAAGTAAATCCAAATATTGCTTCATGATCTTAGACGTTTTGCCTTATAAATGTTTTAACTTTTTCAACTTGATTATCTAAAACATCAAATCTTTGTGGAAGACTTTCTAAATGCTTTAATGATTCAGGTCTCTCAGGTTTTTGATTGATTGCTTCTACAATGGAGTCTTCAAATTTAGTAGGTAATGCTGTCTCGAGAACAATCATTGGCACATTCTCATCCATATGCTCGTAAGCTGCTTTAAATCCATCTGCTGTATGTGTATCAATAATGATCTTATATTGATTATAAATTTCTTTAATGTAATGAATGCGTTCTTTGTGTGTACTCGAAGAGGAAGTAAATCCAAAATCTTTAATTTTTTCAAAGACACCTTCTTGGTTTAAATCAAAATCACCACCCTGATCAATTGATTTCCATAATGCATTTAATTTTTCACTATCCCGCCCAATTAAGTCAAAAATAAATCGTTCAAAATTAGATGCTTTAGATATATCCATTGATGGACTTGAGGTGTGAAAAGTATTTTCAGAGTCACGCGGCTTATACATACCTGTCTTAAAAAACTCATCTAATACATTATTCTCATTTGTAGCAACTACAAGCCTTTTAATTGGTAGGCCCATCATACGTGCTATATGACCTGCACAAATATTACCAAAGTTTCCTGTAGGAACAGTAAAGCTCACTTCTTCATTATTTTTGGCAACAGCAAGATAACCTTTAAAGTAATAAACGATCTGCGCTAAAATCCTACCCCAATTAATTGAGTTCACTGCGCCAATTTTCATATCTCTTTTGAAATCTAAATCATTAGATACTGCCTTAACAATATCTTGGCAATCATCGAAGACACCTTTGATACTTAAATTAAAAATATTAGGGTCTTGGATACTAAACATCTGAGCTGATTGAAAACGACTCATCTTTTGATAGGGCGACAACATAAAAACATTAATACCTTTTTTTCCTCGCATGGCATATTCAGCCGCAGAGCCGGTATCGCCTGAAGTTGCCCCTAAAATATTAATTTCTGCATTTTCTTTTGCAAGTACATACTCAAAGAGATTGCCAAGCAATTGCATAGCAATATCTTTAAATGCAAGTGTCGGCCCATTTGAAAGCGAGAGAATATAAAGATTATCTTTAACTTTTAAAATAGGGGTAATGTCTTCTGCTTTTTGTTGTGCTCTTGAAAATGCATACACCTCTTTTGTGTATGTTTTATTCATAATCACTTTTAAATCATCTTTTGGTATGTCATCTACGAATTTAGAAATAATATGAAATGCAAGTTCTGCATAACTCATATCTCGCATACTGTTTAAATCTTTATCTGAAAATTGAGGGTAGTACTCTGGAAGATATAAACCGCCGTCAGGTGCAAGACCGCCTAATAAAATCTCAGAAAAAGAAAGTGGCTTTGATTGACCACGTGTTGAAATATATTTCATAAAGCCTTTATTTGCTAAGTTCTTCTAATCTAATTTTAATAACTTTTCCAATGGTGGCTGACAACGACTCAATAGACTGAATCACAGCATTGATATCTTTCTCAACTGCTAAATGACTTAATATAACAATGTCTGCTTCAGATTCATCTTCTTGAGGTTCTTTTTGAAGCATCGCATCAATAGAAATTTTCTTATCGCCAAATAATTTTGTGATCTCAGCTAAAACACCTGGCTTATCTGAAACTCGAATTCTTAAATAATAACCACTAATCGCGTCATTAATTTTAAAAATAGGAATTAAATCAATCTTACTTTCATCAAAGCCATGTAACGGAACCTGGGATGATCTAGATATATCAATAAGATCAGCAACAACAGCACTCGCAGTTGGCAATGCTCCTGCACCAGCACCATAGTAGAGTGTTGGTCCAACCATATTGCCTTTAACCACAACAGCGTTCATGGCACCATTCACATTTGCAATTAAACGTTTTTCAGGAATTAAAGTTGGGTGAACCCGTAATTCAATACCTTGATCTCTTTTTTTAGCGATACCTAATAATTTAATGCGATAACCTAACTCTTCCGCATACCGAATATCTTTTTGCTCAAGCGCTTTAATACCCTCCACATAGACATCTTTAAAGCTCATGGGAATGCCAAAAGATAAACCAGCAAGTATTGTTAATTTATGCGCAGCATCAATACCTTCAATATCAAATGTAGGGTCTGCTTCTGCGTAACCTAATGATTGAGCCTCGGATAGAGCTTTTGCGAATGAGATACCTTTTTCACGCATCTCAGTCAAAATAAAATTAGTAGTGCCATTAATAATACCTGCCACCCACTCAATCTTATTACCAGCTAGTCCTTCTCTAATTGATTTTAAAATAGGTATACCGCCAGCAACTGAAGCCTCAAAAGCTAAAGTGACGTTATTTTTTTTGGCTAATTGAAATAATTCATTTCCGAAATTTGCGAGTAATGCTTTATTGGCTGTCACAACATGTTTCTTATTTTCAATCGCCTTCACAACCAAATCTTTTGCAATAGTGGTGCCACCTATGAGTTCAACAATGACATCAATCTCTTTATCAGCAACTAGCTTGAACGCGTCATCAGTAACTTCAATAGAGCTTCCAACAATTTCTTTTGCGCGCACAATATTTTTATCTGCCACCGCGACAATTCTCATATCAGCAGATGTCTTACGTTGTATTTCTTTAATGTTTGATTTTAAAAGTTCAAATACACCGCCACCCACTGTGCCGATACCTAACAAACCTATATTCATTCTTTTCATCAGCTCTAACTTTCTAGTTCGCAGTATTTTTCTTAAAGTTTTCGAGGTAATTGGCAATACGCTTAATTGATTCTTTTAGATCGTCTTCATTTGGTAAGAATACTATTCTTATATGATCAGGATCTTTCCAATTAAATCCTGTACCTTGAACTAACAATACTTTCTTATCGATTAGTAATTTTAAAATAAATTCTTGATCGTCTTTAATTGGATACATCTTAGGATCTAATTTAGGAAATAGATACATCGCAGCTTCTGGCTTAACACAAGTGACACCAGGTATAGAAACGAGCATGTCGTAAGCAAGTTCTCTTTGCTTAAATAATCGTCCTGTTGGAGCTACAAGATCATCAATACTTTGATACCCCCCTAAAGCAGTTTGAATAGCAAGCTGCCCTGGAACATTTGCACATAAACGCATGGAAGCTAACATATTAAGACCTTCAATGTAGTCCGTACATTCTTTCTTGTTTCCAGATACCACTAACCATCCTGCGCGATAACCACATGCGCGATAGTTTTTTGACAGGCCATTAAATGTGACAAAAAGAATGTCATTTGCAAGAGACGCAATTGAAATATGTTTCTTTTTATCGTAAACAACTTTGTCATAAATCTCGTCTGCAAAAACAACGAGCTTATGTTTTCTCGCGATTTGAATAATACCTTCTAGAATATCTTTTGGATAAAGTGCACCCGTCGGATTATTTGGATTGATCACTACAATCGCTTTTGTTTTGCTGGTGATTTTGCTTTCGATATCTTTAAGGTCCGGATACCAGCTTGCAGCTTCATCACATAAATAATGTCTAGGCTTTCCACCCGCCAACGTTACAGCTGCGGTCCATAATGGATAATCCGGCATAGGAATTAATACTTCATCATCGTTATCTAACAATGCCTGCATTGCCATCACAATAAGTTCTGAAACACCATTACCTATAATCACATCATCTACATCGACATTTGGAATATTTTTTTCTTGTGTGTAATGCATAATGGATTTTCTTGGCTCAAAAAGGCCTTTGCTATCCGTATAACCAGATGCTTTACCCATATTGCGAATCACGTCCTGAACAATCTCTTCAGGCGCTTCAAATCCAAAGGCTGCTGGATTACCAATATTAAGCTTGATAATGCGATGACCTTCTTCTTCCATTTTTTTAGCATGTGCTAAAACAGGTCCGCGAATGTCATAACAGACGTTATTTAATTTCGATGATTTTTTAAGCTGAGCCAATTTAATTACCTAAATTTGAATATATGATATC
>RFPQ01000055.1 GCA_009926035.1 Betaproteobacteria bacterium | reverse complement strand
ATATGATTAATTCAAATATAGTTTATGAATACTTTAACAACCTTCAAACAAATATTATTGAAACACTTCAAATTGTTGATGGAAAAAACTTTATTAATGATTCATGGCAACGAAAAGAAGGTGGGGGCGGTACTTCTTGCCTTTTAGAAAATGGCAACGTATTTGAGAGAGCGGGTGTTGGATTCTCACATGTTTTGGGTGATAAACTGCCACGCTCAGCAAGCGTTGCTCATCCAGAAGCAGCAGATAGAAAGTGGGAGGCTATGGGTCTTTCACTTGTCTTGCATCCTAAAAATCCATATGCCCCTACAGTGCATATGAATGTAAGATTTTTTATTGCAAAAAAAGAAGGTCTTGAAGATATTTGGTGGTTTGGTGGTGGTATGGACTTAACTCCTTATTATGGCTTTGACGAAGATGCCATTCATTTTCACCAAACACTTAAAACTATGCTTGATCTTTACGATAAAAAGCTTTATTCAGAATTTAAAAAAAATTGTGATGAATACTTTTACCTAAAACACCGTAACGAACCTCGCGGTATTGGTGGTATTTTTTACGATGATTTTAATCAATTAGGTTTTGATAAATCTTTCAATTTAAATAAATCTGTAGGAGATGTTTTTTTAAATGCATATCTTCCTATTCTTCAGAGAAGAAAAGATATTCCTTACACAGAAAAAGAAAGAGATTTTCAACTGTATCGACGTGGTCGTTATGTGGAATTTAATTTAATATTTGATCGTGGCACTTTATTTGGGTTGCAATCTAATGGACGAACTGAATCAATTTTAATATCTATGCCGCCGATGGTTCAATGGAAATATGATTGGAAACCAGAATCAGGCAGTAAAGAAGAAAAGTTATACACATATTTTTTAACAAATAAAGATTGGTTGGGTCATGAATAATCTATTTGCAAAAATTTTGAGAAAAAAACATATAAACCATAAACATCCAGCTCATCTAAAAAAATGTTTAAGTGCACTAGATTTAACACTGCTTGGAATTGGCTGCATTATTGGTACAGGTATATTTGTCTTAACCGGTATTGCAGCTGCAAATCAAGCTGGTCCTGCGGTTATTTTGTCTTTTATAGTTTCAGGTTTTGCATGTGCTTTTGCGGCATTAGCCTACGCAGAATTATCATCATCGATTGGCGGTTGTGGAAGTGCATATGGTTATAGTTATGTTGCATTTGGTGAATTTTTTGCATGGGTTATTGGTTGGATTCTTTTGATGGAGTACGGAATGTCTATTGCTGCAGTTGCAAATGGATGGTCTGGATATTTTAACAATGCACTCACCGCTGTAGGTATTGGTCTTCCAGAATCATTATCAAAAGCCCCTTCATTAGGAGGTATGGTTAATCTTCCAGCAATGGTCATAATTCTAATTATCATGTCTTTGCTCATTATAGGGGCAAAGCAGAGTGCCAAATTTAATGCAGCAATGGTGTTTATTAAACTTTTAACCATCACACTATTTATTTCGGTCGCTATTTTTAATGTTAATCCATCTAATTGGCATCCATTTATGCCCTATGGATGGTTTTCAACATTACCTGATGGGAAAACTGTTGGCGTTCTCGCAGGTGCTTCTTTAGTATTTTTTGCGTATGTTGGTTTCGATGCAGTCTCAACTGCTGCTGAAGAGGCTATCAATCCGCAAAGAGATTTGCCTAGAGGCATTATTGGTTCACTTGCTTTTTGCACAGTGATATACATCATCGTATCCTTATTACTTACTGGGGTCGTTCCATACCAAGAACTTAATGTGTCTTCCCCTGTAGCTTATGCGCTCCAAAAAATAGGTTTTCAAGGGGCCTCTGCAGTTGTAGCTACTGGTGTCATTACAGGACTTACAACTGTAATGCTTGTCCTTTATTACGCCTTAACAAGAATTATTTTTGCAATGAGTAGGGATGGGTTATTGCCTCATACTTTAAGTGAAGTCAATAAAACCACTAACACGCCTGTGAGAGTTATTGTTTTTTGTGGCCTTATCATTTCTCTAATTGCGGGCTTTATACCACTTGGCACTTTAGCTGAAATTGTTAATATTGGAACGTTAGCTGCTTTTGTGATTGTTTCATTAGGAGTGATTTTTATAAGAAAACTTCATAAAAATAATAAAGCGACTTTTAAGAATAAATGGCATCCGCTTATTCCTGTTCTGGGAATTTTTTCATGCAGCGCCTTAATGTTTTTCTTACCGCTTGAAACTTGGAGAAGATTTTTAATTTGGATATTGATTGGTATTGTTTTCTACTTTGTTTACTCAATTAAACATAGTCATCTAAATAAAAAACCGGCCTAAGCCGGTTTTTTATTACGTTATTACTTGATTAAAGAGAAAGAACCCATTGAACGATTGTTTTAATATCTTCATCTTTAACTTGCGGGTGAGGTGGCATTGGAACTGGGCCCCAGACGCCGCTACCGCCTGCTTTTACTTTAGCAACTAATTTCGCTTCAGCACCTTTGTCATTTTTATATTTAGCAGCTACTTCTTTGTAAGAAGGTCCAACCACTTTATTTTGAATGCTATGACAAGCTAAACATCCACTTTTTTGAGCTAGCGCTTCAGCAGCTTTAGCATCTAAGGCTTGAGCTTGATTTGCCAAAAACGCACCGATCATTGCAACACTTAAAATTACTGATTTCATATTATTTCCATCCTTAAATTGATTTTGCGATTGTTATGATACTCCTAAACTTATTTAAACTAAAAGTAATTTAAATAAAATTAGCTCATTAACATTCTTGAACTAAATACTCAGCTATTAGGCTATGTGATTGATTAGGATAGACTATTATACTGTTCTCAAGAGCGTTAACGCTTTCCACACAAATCATTTTTTTCCATTCATGCTCAGTGCCCATATCAACCATAGTTTTAACTTTTTTATCCCAGGGCGTCCAAATCACCGTTGATTCGCTATTTTGTTTTTGTATAGTAATTTTTCGGTTAAACCCTTCGTCATGAATTACACATGTATCTCTTGTATTTAAATAAACCCTATCAAATTCAGCATCAAATTTAATTTGATCTTCTTGAGTAAATTTTTTATACCCTTTGACTTTATCTGAATAGATTTTATTTTCTAATCCCGTCACCTTAATATTTTCTATGTCGCTTATTCCAAAATAAGTATGATAACCCTCGCCAATTAAAAAGGGTTGTTCAGATAGATTGGTTGTTTTAAGTTCTAAATGAATTGAGTTGCCGATTATAATAGAAAACTCTAAATTAAATTGATATGAAAGCTGTCTATTAACCTCAGGAGTTGGAAGCATTACCAACGTAACTTTAGTAGCTCCATTTTCTATATCTATAATTTCATTAATACGCCATGGTATGACTCTTGCAAATCCGTGCGGACAAAAACTTCCATCGGTGGGATGCGCTCCAAACCAAGGCCAGCAAATAGGCACACCACCCCGAATAGATCTTCCATGCATATATCTCGCATTACTTGAAAGCCACAATACTTCGTTTTTAATATTGTGGGGCTTCCACTGCATGACATGAGCCCCCTGCAGAGCAATCTTTGCAGAAGCTAATTCATTATTAATTGTGATGAATTTTAGCCCAACTTCATTTTGGCTAATCTTATAGCTTTGAGCAGAGGATATATTTTTTTCACTTATCATCTTAAAAATTATATTTCTTCTAAGTTCGAAATATCTCGAATAGCACCTTTATCAGCACTTGTCGTCATTAATGCGTAAGCTCTTAATGCTTGAGATACTTTTCTACTTCTTGGCCTAGGCTTCCAAGCATCCTTTCCTTTAGCATTCATTTTATTTTTTCTTAGGGTGAGAGTCGCATCATCGATCATTAAATCAATTGTTCTATTTGGAATATCAATTTCTATCTGATCATTTTCTTCAATCAGCGCTATTTCTCCTTGTTCCGCAGCTTCGGGTGATACATGGCCAATGCTTAGTCCAGAGGTTCCCCCAGAAAATCTACCATCAGTTAAAAGCGCACAAACTTTGCCAAGATCTTTTGATTTTAAATAGGTAGTTGGATAAAGCATTTCTTGCATGCCAGGTCCGCCTCTTGGCCCCTCATATATAATCACAACAATATCGCCTGCAATAATCTTGTTAGCTAAAATAGCTGCAACAGCCTCGTCTTGCGATTCAAAAACACGTGCACGTCCTTTAAATTTCAAAATACTTTCATCGACTCCTGCCGTTTTAACAATACAGCCATTTCGTGCAATATTTCCAAAAAGAACAGCAAGTCCACCATCTTGACTATAAGCATTCTCTTTATTTCGAATACAGCCAGAAGTTCTATCATCATCTAAAGTTGGATATAGCATGCTTTGACTAAATGCAATTGTCGTGGGTATACCTCCTGGAGCAGCACGGTAAAAATTTCTTACTTCTTCATTTTTAGTTAACACAATATCCCAATGATCTATTGCTTCCCCTAGAGTTTTAGAATGGACCGTAGAAACATCTCTGTGAATTAAAGATGCACGATCAAGCTCCCCTAAAATTCCCATCACGCCGCCTGCCCTATGAACATCTTCCATATGAAACTTGGCTGAAGCAGGCGCTACTTTTGCTAAACAAGGTACTTTTCTTGAAATGCGATCTATATCTTTCATTGTAAAATTTACTTTAGCTTCATGAGCTGCCGCAAGTAAATGAAGAACAGTATTTGTAGAGCCCCCCATGGAAACATCTAAGCTCATGGCATTTTCAAAAGCTTTAAAATTTGCAATATTTCTAGGCAGCACACTTTCATCATCTTTTTCGTAATATCGTTTAGCTAAATCAACAATTAATTTTCCGGCATCTTGGAATAACTTTTTTCTAGCCCCATGCGTAGCTAGAGTGCTTCCATTGCCAGGCAAGCTTAATCCTAAGGCCTCCGTTAAACAATTCATTGAGTTTGCTGTAAACATTCCAGAACATGATCCACATGTTGGACAAGCTGATCGTTCAATTTCATCAGAGCTTTTATCAGAGACTCTTGTATCAGCACCAGCTACCATTGCATCTACTAAGTCTAATTTCTTTATTTCATTATTCCAATTAACCTTTCCAGCTTCCATGGGTCCGCCTGATACAAAGACTACAGGAATATTAATTCTGAGAGCCGCCATGAGCATACCGGGCGTTATCTTGTCGCAATTTGATATACAAACAATGGCATCTGCACAGTGAGCGTTTACCATATATTCGACGCTATCTGCAATAAGATCTCTGCTTGGTAAGCTATATAACATGCCATCATGTCCCATAGCTATACCATCATCTACTGCAATGGTATTAAATTCTTTCGCAACGCCACCATGCTTTTCAATTTCTCTTGCTACAAGCTGTCCTATATCTTTTAAATGAACATGGCCCGGAACGAATTGAGTAAATGAATTACAAACTGCAATAATTGGCTTTGAAAAATCTTCATCTTTCATACCTGTGGCTCGCCAAAGCGCTCGGGCACCAGCTTGATTTCTACCATGGGTTGTCGTTTTAGAGCGATATATGGGCATAATGGACTTGTAAATTACAATTAATTTAAATAATTATTTTAACTTATAATGACATGAAACTTATGCTTATTCATCCTCAATTAGATCCTGTTGCGTTTAATCTTGGGCCGTTTCAAATTCATTGGTACGGAATCATGTATCTTTTCGCTTTTTTAGGGTTTCTTCAATTAGGTAAAGTTCAAATCAAAACACGTCCATGGCTATCCTGGAATGAAAAGATGCTAGATGACGCTTTCTTTTATGGGGCTATAGGTGTCATTGCCGGCGGTCGATTAGGTTACATCTTATTCTATCAACTGCAATATTATCTTCAAGAACCGATTGAGATCATTGCGTTATGGAAAGGCGGCATGTCATTTCATGGAGGATTTTTAGGTGTAGTTATTGCTATGATTCTCACAGCTAAAAAATATAAAATAACTTTACTTTCAGTTTTAGATTTCATTGCTCCGTTGGTTCCTCTAGGGCTTGCTTTTGGTCGCATTGGAAATTTTATTAATGCGGAGCTATGGGGCAGGCC
>RFPQ01000054.1 GCA_009926035.1 Betaproteobacteria bacterium | reverse complement strand
TCATCAAAATGAAGCGAATCAATTTTTCCATCTAACATTTCTTTAATTTCTTCAACGTTATAAAGAATGCCGTCATATGTTGATTGTGTAATTGTTAATACACGAGGCTTATCTTTTTTATTGGTGATGAATGGATTCTTTTGAATTTTGTCTTGAATATTTTTCCATTCAAATTCTTTTTTAGGGATAGGCCCAATAATGCCAAAGTGATTTCTTGTTGGCATCAAGAAAATTGGAATAGCGCCAGTCATAATAATGGAGTGCAATACTGATTTATGGCAATTTCGATCTACGATTACAATATCACCTGGTGCTACTGTTGAATGCCAAACCATCTTATTAGACGTCGATGTACCGTTTGTAACGAAATAGAGATGATCAGAGTTATATATGCGCGCTGCATTTCTCTCTGAAGCGCCTACAGGGCCCGTGTGGTCGAGCAATTGCCCTAATTCATCTACTGCATTACATACGTCAGCTCTAAGCATATTTTCACCAAAGAATTGGTGAAACATTTGACCGACAGGAGACTTTAGAAAAGCAACACCACCTGAGTGGCCAGGGCAATGCCAAGAGTAAGAGCCATCGCCTGCATAGTGAGTAAGGGCTTTGAAAAACGGTGGAGGCAAGCTATCTAAATAAGTTCTTGCTTCACGCACAATATAACGCGCAACAAACTCAGGCGTATCTTCATGCATATGAATAAAACCATTAAGCTCTCTTAAGATTTCATTTGGAATGTGACGACTTGTTCTTGTTTCGCCATGCAGAAATATTGGAATTTCTTCATTGCGAAATCTAATTTCATCTACGAAATTTTTTAATTGCTCAAGAGCGGTTTGATTTTCTTCAACAAATTCTTCGTCGTCAATAGAAAGAATAAATGCAGAAGCTCGACTTTGCTGTTGGGCAAAAGAAGACAGGTCACCATAGCTTGTAACACCAAGCACTTCGAAATTTTCTTCCTCAATCGCTTTTGCTAAAACTCTGATACCAAGACCAGATGAATTTTCAGATTTGAAGTCTTCGTCAATGATGACTACGGGGAAGTTAAATTTCATATTAACCCTTTATATTTTAGGTAATGTTACGCCTACTTGACCTTGGTACTTTCCACCACGATCTTTGTAGGATGTTTCACATACTTCATCGGACTCAAAGAATAGCACTTGAGCGCAACCTTCGCCTGCATAAATTTTTGCTGGAAGAGGGGTGGTATTACTAAATTCTAGGGTCACATAACCTTCCCATTCTGGTTCAAAAGGTGTGACGTTAACAATGATGCCGCATCGCGCATAAGTCGATTTACCTAAACATACTGTGAGTACACTTCTTGGAATTCTGAAATATTCAACTGTCCTTGCAAGCGCGAATGAATTAGGTGGAATGATGCAATAGTCGGCATTAAATTCCACGAAAGAATTTGGGTCGAAATTTTTGGGATCGACGATCGTGCTATTAATATTAGTAAATACTTTAAATTCATTAGCGCATCGAATGTCATATCCATAACTCGATGTGCCATAAGAGACGATCTTTTGATTGTCTTTCTCGCGAATAAGTTTAGGCTCGAAGGGCTCAATCATGCCATGTTCTCTTTCTTATCCATTTATCTGATTTTATCGTCATAATTTTCTTGTCTCAAAAAAGAAAAATCCCGTTTGCACAATCTTGACGCTACGGGATTTCTAATGATTTAAATTTTCATTACTTTAGAGCTTATTTTCGCTGATTTCAATACTCTGACGCCAAAATTGTTCAGGCTTGTCAAAGATAATTTTGGACTCAGCAGGGTCGGCACTCCCAGCAGTGTATGTAAAGACTGGACTCTTATCTTCATTCCAGGCTTTAATCACTGGATCAAGCAGTCTCCATGATGCCTCTACTTCATTAATATGAAGGTATAAGGATTGGTCACCTTGCATCAAATTAAGGAGAAGTGATTCATAAGCATCTACACTTTCATCTCCTGTAATTCTATTTGGGGCGTCCATAGCAACTGTTCTTACTTTGGTATCAAGTCCTGGGATTTTTGTTTGAATTTCAAAACGGGTGAATTCTTTAGGCTGAATACTAATGACGAGCCAGTTATCAGCTTGTTCAGGAAGTGAAAGTGGTGCCTTTTTGAACCTAATGGCTATCGCCGTATCGGATGCGTGAAGACGTTTTGCTGTTCTGACATAAATAGGTACACCTTTCCATCGTGGCGTATTAATGTAAAACTTAAGAGCTGCATAGGTTTCAACTACACTCTTTGGATCATCTAATTCTTCCAAATAACCTTTAACTTCTTCACCATTGATTTTGCCTCGGCCATATTGTGCCTTAAAAGCATGTTTCTTGAGTTCATTAAGGGGAATAGGCGTGATGGATTCGAGTACTTTAATTTTTTCAGCACGAATGTTTTCAGGGCTTAATGTTTGTGGCATCTCCATCGTTGTTAATGCAAGCATTTGCATGAGATGACTTTGAATCATATCCCTTAAAGCGCCAGTCGCATCATAAAACTGAGTTCTTTCTCCTACGCCTAGCGTTTCATTATTTGTAATTTGAATATGGTCGATATGTTCATGCGTCCAAAGCGGATCAAATATATGATTTGCAAAACGCGTGAGTAGAATATTTTGTAATGCTGATTTACCAAGATAGTGATCAATACGATAAATTTGTGTTTCTTTTAAATGTTTGGTGATTGATTTTTGAAGTGCTTGAGCTGTTTCTAAATTGGTACCAAAAGGTTTTTCAATGACAACACGGCGCCAAGCCTTGCTTTCATCGGTTAAGCCGACGCTCGCAAGTAAATCAACAATAGAAGCAAAGTCTGACGGCCTAACAGATAAAAAGAAAGCTAAATTTTGTGGGAAAGTTGTTACGTCGGAAAGTCTTTCACTGAGACGTTTAAAAGCATTGCTATCATCAGGCGGATTTGCATGATAAAAATTTCTGGCAATGAAACGATCAAAAACTTTTGCGTCATAATTTTTTTTGAATTTAATATCAAGCATGGACTTGATGTCATCACGCCATGATGATTCTTCAACTTCAGATCTTCCAACTGAAAGAATTTTCATTTTTTCTGGTAATCTGCCAAGAGAATCAAGTCTAAAAAGACCTGGAATAAGTTTTATTCTAGAAAGGTTTCCGCTTGCACCGAAGAGAACTAGGGTGCAGTCATCAATTTTTGTCATAGATAATGTAAGAATGTAAAAAAGTTATTTAGATTTTTTTACTGCATGACCACCAAATGCATTACGCATTACTGATAGTAATTTATAGCCATAACCTTGTTTTTCTTGGCTTCTAAATCTCACTTGCAATGCAAGTGTAAGCACTGGTGTTGGAATACCTTGTTCAATTGATTCAACAACAGTCCATCTGCCTTCGCCCGAGTCAGCTACATAAGGAGCAATTTCATCAAGCGCTTGATCTTCTTTAAGTGCATCAGCAGTTAAATCCAATAACCAACTTCTGACAACTGAGCCATGTTTCCATAATTCTGTAATTTGCGCTAAATCAAGTTTAAATTCACTTTTACCTTTAAGAAGCTCAAGGCCTTCAGCAAATGATTCCATCATGCCGTATTCGATACCATTGTGAATCATTTTAGTAAAGTGACCCGAACCTACAGGACCTACATGAGCCCAGCCACGATCTACGTGAGCTAGTGCTTGAAGAATAGGTTTCATTGTGTCTGCAACTTCTTGTTTTGCGCCTACCATTAGGCAGTAGCCGTTTGCTAAACCCCATACACCACCTGATGTACCGCAATCCATAAAACCAATACCTTTTTCTTCAAGGAATTTACCGATGCGCTGAGAGTCTTTGTAATTTGAATTGCCACCGTCAATAATAATGTCGCCTTTATTGAGCATTGGAATGAGTTCTTTGATTTGTTCTTCGGTTGGATTTCCTGCTGGCACCATAAGCCACACGATTTTTTGACCATCTAATTTTGCTACAGCATCTGCAACAGAATTTGCACCAATAATTTTTGCTTTTTCTTCGAGAGTTTTTACAACTTCTGCGCTTCGGTCAAAGCCTACAACAGAAATACCTTTTTGAACAAGACGAGTAGCCATATTGCCACCCATTTTTCCGAGACCAATCATTGCTAATTTCATTTTTTTACCTTTTTATGGAAGATTTGTCGTTGCTTAATCTTTTGGAATAAAGCAAATTAGTTTAAAGTGCGATACAAGTTAAATTATATCAAACGCAAGCCTCTTCAAGGAATTGATTTAGATATAAAATCCATATTATTTTGAAAGATTTACATGAATTTGAAACAAATTAAATGGCATTCATTTGAAAGCCAAGTTTCTCTTGATCAAGCGGCTATGGAGAGGATTGTAGGCTTAGCTGAGTCTTCAATTAAAACGCGAGGCCAGTTTCATCTTGTATTAGCGGGGGGGTCGACACCCAAAAACGTCTATACACTTCTTAAAAATATCAAAACAGATTGGCATAAATGGCATGTCTATTTTGGAGATGAGAGATGTCTTGATTCCGGTCACCAAGATCGAAATAGCACTATGGCATTTGAAGCATGGCTCAATCATATCGATATTCCAGTCCAAAACATTCATGCAATTCCAGCTGAACTTGGTCCAGTAGAAGGTGCGTATTTGTATAATCAAACACTAAGCCAGGTAGGTGATTTTGATCTAGTCCTTTTAGGGCTTGGTGAAGACGCTCATACGGCAAGTTTATTCCCAGGACGTAGTTGGGATAACAATTTAGATGCTTTAGCGATTTTTGATGCACCCAAGCCGCCACCATTAAGAATATCTATGTCGCCAGCACGCTTAAGTCGATCCAAATCTGTACTTTTCTTGGTCAGTGGAAAAGAGAAACAAACAGCGATAAATCAATGGAAGGCAGGGGATTTAATACCTGCAAGCACAGTTACCTGTAACAATGGGGTAGATGTATTTTGTTTTAACGTAAGTTAGGTTTTTTGAATGACAATATTTGGGAATTTATTGCTGTAATCTTGGGCGAGTTTAGACACTTTAACGGCTGTTAAACGAGCAATTTTCTTGTAAGTTTTTGCAGCGCTACTTTCAGGTTCAGCCACCACTGTTGGATTACCATCATCAGCTTGCTCCCTAATCTTAATGTCTAAAGGTAGGCTTCCTAAAAGAGATACGCCATAATCCTTACACATTTTTTCAGCACCACCCGATCCAAAGATATGTTCTTCGTTGCCACATTTTGAGCATGTGTGCATAGCCATATTTTCTACAATACCAATAATTGGAATATTTACTTTTTCAAACATCTTTAGTCCGCGCCTAGCATCAAGTAAGGCGATGTCTTGCGGTGTTGTAACGATAATCGCGCCTGTGACAGGTACTTTTTGAGATAAAGTGAGTTGAATATCGCCGGTGCCAGGAGGTAAATCAACAACAAGATAATCCAGGTCATCCCACCTTGTTTCTTTTAAAAGCTGTTCGAGTGTGCCTGTCACCATAGGACCACGCCATACCATGGGTGTTTCTGGATCTACAAGGAATCCAATCGACATAGCTTGAATGTTGTGAGCCATAATTGGCTCCATAGATTTACCATCTTTGCTCTCAGGCTTTGAGTATATCCCCAACATTTGAGGCTGGCTTGGACCATATATATCAGCATCCAAAATACCTACGCGAGCACCTTCAGCAGATAAAGCTAAGGCGAGATTGACTGCGGTTGTAGATTTTCCTACGCCACCTTTTCCAGAAGCGACAGCAATAATGTTTTTAACACCAGGAATAAGTGCTATACCTTTTTGAGCTGCGTGAGATGTGATTTTAAAATCAACCTCAACATTTAAATTAACTTCAGGCAGTGTTTTTTTAATCTGAGTCGCAATCAAATTTTTGATATCATTTAATTGACTATTAGCCGGGTAACCAAGCAGGACTTTGATATCAATATCATTGTCTTTAATTGAGATGCTCTTGATAGATTTATCGTTAATGAGGTTGTCGTTTGTATTGGGATCAACAACGTCCTTTAATAGATCTTTTACTTGTTGTTCTGAGTGTGTCATGAGTTGGTAAT
>RFPQ01000053.1 GCA_009926035.1 Betaproteobacteria bacterium | reverse complement strand
ACTTGATGCATAACCATTGAGTGTTCCACTCATGAATCCGAAAAGAATAAAACCAATATGAGAAATCGTTGAATATGCATACATGCGCTTGATATTTGTTTGTACAATCGCTGTAACATTTCCAATACCAATAGAAAGTATCGCCATAATAAACATCATTTGCTTCCAATCTACCATCATAGATTGAAGACCGTCACCTAATATACGAACGGTAATAGCAAAAGCTGCTAATTTAGGCACGGAACTAATCAGCATAGCAATAGATGAGGGCGAGCCTTCATATACATCCGGCACCCACATTTGAAATGGCACTGCGCCTAATTTAAAAGCAAGGCCAGCAACTACAAAAACAAGGCCTAAAACAAGAATGGCATGGTCTGTAGGGTGATTTAACAATGCGGTCGAAATCACTTTTAAATCTAAGCTTGATGTCGCGCCATAAATCATTGACATACCATACAGAAGAAGCCCTGATGCGAGAGCGCCTAATACAAAATATTTAATTGCAGACTCAGTCGCTTTTTGATTATCACGATCAAGAGCTGTTAGAGAATATAAACATAAAGAGAGAAGCTCGAGACCCATATAAACGAGCAGCATATTATGACTAGAAATCATAATCATCATCCCAAGCAAAGCAAATAGAACTAATGAAAAATATTCGCCACGATATAAATTACGATCTTTCATATAAGAACGACTATAGAAAAAAATCAGTGACGTTCCCAAATAACTCATCATCTTCAAAAGATCCGCTAAACCATCACGAACAAACATATTAGAAAAAGCAAATTCAGTTTGATGATTAAAATGTTGACCAGTCAAATAAGCAGCGCCTATTAAGGCAAATTGAGATAAAGCAAAAATAATCCAACGCATCGAAGGCTTAATAAATAAATCTGTCATAAGCACAACCATTGCCATTAAAAGCACAAAAATTTCTGGCAAGATTAAAGAAAGATCAGATTGAATGAATTGATTCATTTAAACATCCAGTGGTAATGATGTGATAGGTTTTATCAAATGCATATGCTCTAAAAATTGAACTGTTGTTGCATTTGTCATATCTGTAATAATCTTCGGATATACGCCTATTAAAATAATAAGAAGTGCCAATACAGAAAGAATGAAAAACTCACGCCAAGAGATATCTTTTAACGCTCTGATTTTTTGGTTGCGCGCTTCACCATAAAATACTCGCTTAACCATCCATAAGGAATAAGCTGCACCGAAAATAAGAGAGCTTGCTGCAATCAAAGCAATCCAGAAATTATTCTGCATTGCGCCCATAATAACCATAAATTCGCCTACAAATCCTGAAGTACCAGGCAGTCCGCAGTTAGCCATAGCAAAAAATACTGCAAAGGCTCCAAAAGTTGGCATTGCGTGAATGACGCCACCATAATCTGCAATCTGTCTTGTATGTAATCTATCGTATAAAACTCCTACAGATAAAAACATCGCGGCTGAAATAAAACCATGAGAAATCATTTGAACGTATGCACCCTCAATACCAATTGAATTAAACATAAATAAGCCTAACGTCACAAAGCCCATATGTGAGATCGATGAATAAGCGATCAATTTTTTCATATCTTTTTGAACAATTGCAATCAATGCAATATATAAAATAGCAATGAGTGATAGAGTCACCATAAACTCTTTCAAATAGATTGCAGCCTCGGGTGCGATTGGCATCGCAAATCGCATAAAGCTATATGCACCTAATTTCAGCATCACTGCTGCTAAGACTACTGAACCTCCTGTCGGTGCTTCAACGTGAGCATCGGGCAACCATGTATGCAAAGGCCACATTGGAATTTTGACTGCAAACGCCATAAACAAAGCTAAGAAGATAAAAATCTGAGGATAAAGACTAAGTCCGGCATTGTAGAAATTCACTATCTCAAATGAATGGGTATGTAGGTAGAGATAAATGAACGCTACCAACATCAATAAAGAACCTAAAACAGTATATAAAAAGAATTTGATCGTGGCATAAATGCGATTTGGTCCGCCCCAAATACCAATCACTAAGAACATAGGGATAAGCATAGCTTCCCAGAAAATATAATAAAGCATGGCATCAAGCGCACTAAAAACGCCAATCATAAGGCCTGACATGATCAAGAAAGCCGCCATGTATTGTGCAATACGGTCTTCTATAGATCGCCATGAGGCGATGACTACAATTACTGTAGTGAAGCTTGTTAAAAGAATTAAAGGTATAGCGAATCCATCTACACCTAAATGATAGTTGATATGAAAAGCTGGAATCCAATGAAAAAATTCCTGGAATTGAAACTGTCCAAAAGAAAAATCAAAGGTCGTGTAAAGCGGAATCGTGATTAAAAATGAAATCACGCTGCTGATAAGCGAAAGCCATTTAGCTTGTGTATCACTTACTTTTCCGCTTAATAAAAGTATAAGTCCACCTAAAAAGATAGGCGTCCAAATTGAATAACTTAATATATGAGTTAAATTCATCTTATATTTTTATAAAGAAGGTTAAAAATAAAAATACACCTATCACCATCGCAAAAGCATAATGGTAAATATAACCCGATTGAATCACGCGTATTTTTTCTGCAAACTTACCGATAGACTTTGCTGTTCCATTGACAAGCCATCCATCAATAATTTTGACATCACCTATTTGCCAGAATCTTTCACCTAAAAAACGACTGCCAAAAGCAAAAAACTTTTCATTAAATGTATCAAATCCATATTTATTTTCTAATATGCGATAAATCATTTGTGTTCGATTGAAAATAGCTTTGGGTAAATTTAAATTCATTTGGTAACAGTAATAAGCTAAAGCAACCCCACTTAATGCAAATAAGAAAGGTAAGCTCACTAGGCTATGTAATGCCATGCCAAAAGGTCCATGATAAATTTCATGGAAATGATGGCTTAAGTGTTCCATCGAAGGATGCGCTTTAATATCTAAGAAAATGCTCTTTGCAAAAAAGTTACCGAACAATATAGGCTCGATTGTCATGTAGCCAATTACTAAAGACGGGATGGCAAGCAGTGCTAAAGGTAAAGTGACACTTAAAGGACTCTCGTGTGGGTTATCTTTTGCGCTCAAGCCATGATGGTGGTCATCATGATGCATCAACTTCTGAAGACGCCATTTTTCTTTGCCATGAAATACTAGGAAATAAAGTCTAAACGAATAAAAAGCCGTTATAAAAACGCCTATCAATACAGCAAAATAAGCGAAGTGGCTTCCTGTGATATGGGAGAATTTCACAGCTTCAATCAAGCTATCTTTTGAATAGAATCCTGAAAATAATGGTGTACCTATTAATGCTAAAGAGCCAATTAAAAAAGTAATCCATGTAATAGGCATATATTTTTTTAAATTGCCCATGTGTTGAATATTTTGATCATGATGCATACCTATAATGACTGAACCAGCACCCAAGAAAAGCAAAGCTTTAAAGAATGCATGTGTCATTAAATGAAACATAGCCACTGAATAAGCTGAGGCGCCTAACGCTACTGTCATATAACCTAATTGTGAAAGTGTTGAGTACGCAATAACACGCTTAATGTCATTTTGAATAATGCCTAATAAACCCATAAATAATGCGGTAATAGCGCCAATGATCATAACAAAAGAAAGTGCAGTATCAGATAATTCAAATAAAGGTGATGTTCGTGAAACCATAAAAATACCTGCAGTGACCATCGTCGCAGCATGAATCAACGCGGATATAGGTGTCGGGCCTTCCATTGAATCTGGAAGCCAAACATGCAATGGCACTTGTGCAGATTTGCCCATAGCTCCAATAAATAACAGAATACATATTACTGTGACTACAGAAACAGGCTGTCCAAATAACTGCATCGTGTGGGCCGCTATAATTCCTGTGCTTTTAAATACCGTTGCGTAATCGAGAGAACCTGTCCAATAAAGAATTAAAGCAATCCCTAAAATAAAACCAAAATCCCCAACTCGATTAACCAGAAAAGCTTTGAGATTTGCATAAATTGCAGTGGGTCTTTCAAACCAGAATCCAATAAGAAGATAAGAGACAAGGCCTACTGCTTCCCATCCAAAAAAGAGCTGCATGAAATTATTACTCATAACTAACATCAACATTGAAAAAGTAAATAAGGAGATATAACTAAAGAATCTTCGATAGCCTGGATCCCCTTTCATATAACCCATCGTGTAAATGTGAACCATCAGCGATACAAAAGTTACAACAACCATCATCATGGCTGTTAAATTATCAATTAAAAATCCAACTTCAAATTGATAATGGCCTGTAAGAAGCCACTGATAGATTGTCTGATTTAAAACTAACCCATTTAATGTTTCATTAAGCGTGATACATGAAAGAACAAATGCAATAAACACAGACAAAATAGTTATGCTTGATGCAAAAAACTCGGGTAATTTTCGACCTAAGATGCCTACAGAGAAAGACGCTATAAGAGGCAATAACGGAACTGCTAGATATGAATAAATAGAATTCAAGTGATCACCCGTTAAGACGATTTAAATCGTCAACGTTAATAGAGCGAGTATTTCTAAAAATTAAAACGATAATAGCTAAGCCTATTGCTGACTCTGCAGCTGCTACCGTTAAAATAAAGAACACAAAAATTTGTCCGGCAATATCATTTAAGTAATGTGAAAAAGCAATAAAGTTAATATTCACGGCAAGCAACATAAGCTCAATCGACATAAGCAAAATAATGATATTTTTTCGGTTAAGAAAAATACCAACTACACTGATCGTAAACAAAATTGCAGCAAGGATAAGGTAATGAGATAAGCCAATCATGTTCTTTCCTTCGCTTTAGGTTTTATATACTTTTCCTCTGATTTCATTCTAACTATTCGCACACGATCTTGACGCTTCACAGCGACCTGATCAGCAGGATTTGTTTTTTTGCTATCTTTACGATCGCGCAGTGTTAAAGCAATTGCTGAAACAATAGCAATAAGTAAGACAACGGAAGCAAGTTCAAACGGGAGCACGTAATTAGAATATAAAGTATTGCCTATCATTTCTGTATTCGAGGTATTTGAAATTGGCTCTGCAATAGGCGCTAGATTAAATGGTTTGGTTTTAAAAACCATTACCATTTCAACCATCATGAGAAGGCCTATAAATCCTGCCATAGGTAAGTAATCCCAGAACCCTTCTCTTAATTTATCTAGATTGATATCAAGCATCATTACCACAAATAGAAATAAGACCATCACAGCACCTACATAAACCAACACCAATGCAATCGCTAAAAATTCAGCTTGCAACAGAAGCCAGATACCTGCGGCGTTAAAAAATGCTAATACTAAAGATAGTGCTGCAGTTACAGGGTTCCTAGAAGTAATTACGCTTAATCCTGAAACAATAAGCACGAAGGATAAAACATAAAATACAAAATCTTTAAATTCAATCATGATTTATCGAAACCTCTCATCTTGAGCACGGTCTTCTGCAATTTGTTTTTCATATTTGTCACCTACGGCAAGCAACATGTCTTTCGTATAAATTAAATCGCCCCGAGACTCCCCGTGGTAATCAAAAATTCTTGTTTCAACAATAGAATCCACTGGACAAGATTCTTCACAAAAACCACAAAAGATACATTTAGTAAGATCAATGTCATAACGGGTGGTACGTCTTGTTTTATCTTCACGCTCTTCAGACTCAATCGTAATTGCCATAGCAGGGCATACAGCTTCACATAACTTACAGGCAATACAACGCTCTTCACCATTTGCATAACGACGAAGCGCATGAAGACCTCTAAAGCGATTAGATTGTGGCGTTCTTTCTTCCGGATACTGCACAGTAATCTTTCTTGCAAAGAAATAGCGGCCTGTAAGGAGCATGCCTTTAAGAAGCTCAATGAGCATAAGACTTGATAGGAATTGTTTGATTTTTTTAATCATTTAGTGAAATAGATATCCCCATGAGGTTTGCATGATGCCGCCAATAAATACTATCCATGCAATTGTAATTGGAATAAAAATTTTCCAGCCTAATCGCATAATTTGATCATATCGATAACGAGGGAATGTGGCACGAAACCATAAGAA
>RFPQ01000052.1 GCA_009926035.1 Betaproteobacteria bacterium | reverse complement strand
TCCAACAACTTTTACTTCAGGCGGCCCTGCAAAATATTGGCAACTCGCAAATGAATCGACTAAGATTGGTTTTATTTCTCCACATAGCCATAATTTCTGCGATACCTGCAATCGCGTTAGAGTTTCATCGAAAGGCGAATTATTTTTATGCTTAGGACAAGAAGAAAAAATAGAGCTCATGCCTCTCTTGCGACAATATCCCAATGAAGACTGGCCTATTCAGAAAGCTATTATAGAAAGCATGATGATAAAACCGGAAGCTCATGATTTTAATCTTGAGATAAATAAACCAGCCATCGTGAGGTTTATGTCACATACCGGGGGTTAAATTTAATTGGATGAAAAAATCGCTGTGGTCATTTTAGCGGGCGGCCAATCAAAACGTATGCAGGTTCAAAACAAAGCAACTGTTTTATTTAAAGGTAAGCCTTTAATTAGTTATGTCATTGACCGTATGAAATCCCAATCAGAACATATTTTTATTAATACACATCAAAATCAAAACGATTTTGATACATTTCATTTGCCTCTCATCGATGATGCATTAACTATTCAAGAAGGCCCTCTTTTAGGTATCTTAACTAGCTTACAGTTAATTAAAACAGATTGGATCCAGTTTGTACCTTGTGACACACCCAACCTTCCAGATAATCTTATTGCAAATTTACTAAAAGAAAATAAAGCACAAAAAACTCTAGCTGCAGTCCCTGAAACGGTGGATGGCCTCCAATCAGCATGTCTTTTATGTCATTCATCCACATTAAACAATCTTGAAGATTTTTTTAATCGAGGAGGACGTAAGATTGAAGACTGGATAAGGCAATTATCTTTTTCTATTGTGCGATTTCATGATCAGTCACAATTTATTAATATCAATACACAAGAAGAATTAAAGAAAACATCTCTATGAAAAAAGATATCAGCTTAAGAGATTTAATTTATGAATCGAATATAGAACACGATTACGATCCTAATGCGATGTCGGTTGAAAAAGCCAAAATATGGATTGCCAATTTTTTAAAGCCTATCAAACAACAAGAAACCATACATATCAAAGATGCCTTGTATCGTATTGTTGCTGAATCTGTCACAGCAAACATTAATGTCCCTAATCATGACAATTCAGCTATGGATGGTTATGCAATCAATATAGATACCCTTAACGGTGACGGTCCTTTTAACCTCAAAGTGACAGGTAAACTCTTTGCAGGCAATCAATTAGAAGGTAACGCAAATGAAGCTGTGCGCATCATGACAGGCGCTACTATCCCCCTTGGTTTAAATGCGGTCATTCCGCAAGAACATGTTGAGGCTCATGAAAATGTCATTTCATTTAAAATAAAACCTCATATCAATCAAAATATTCGACGCTTAGGAGAAGATATCAAAAACGGCCAAGCAGTTTTTCAAAGCGGTAGAAAGTTAGCACCTTGTGATTTAGGTTTACTTGCATCACTCGGTATAGATTCAATCAAAGTTTACCGAAAAGTTAAAGTTGCTTTTTTTTCAACAGGCGACGAAATTATTTCACTCGGCAATCCTTTGTCACCGGGTCAAGTTTTCGATAGTAATCGCTATAGTCTTATTGGCCTTCTAAAACGTCTTGATGTGGAAGCGATCGACCTTGGTGTCATTCCTGATAATAAAAAAATGATTGAAGATACATTAATAAAAGCAACCGATATGGCGGATGTTGTGATTACAACAGGTGGCGTTTCTGTGGGTGAAGCAGATTACATGAAAGAAATATTAAAAAAAATAGGTGAAATTTTATTTTGGAAAATTTCTATGAAACCAGGACGACCCCTCGCTTATGGAAAAATTGATCACTGCCATTATTTTGGACTTCCAGGAAATCCTGTGTCGACTATGGTTACTTTTTATCAATTTGTAAGATTCTTACTTTGTCAGGTCAAACACCTATTCCTAAAACGCCTCTTATTAAGGCAAAACTTTTATCGCCGATTAAAAAAATACCTGGCCGAACAGAATTTCAAAGAGGTATTTATGAACAAGACAGTGAAGGCACGTTTAGCGTGAGTCCTCTCAAAGATCAAGGCTCAGGCATTCTAAGATCTATGAGTGAGGCCAATTGTTTTATTGTGCTTCATGAAGACTTAGAAAAAGATATGTGGGTCGATATTCAGTTATTTAATAGCCTTTTTTAAAGTTCAAAAAAAGGTAATTCTTTATAAAAAAAGTTCCTTAAACCCTTCAATTTTTTTCTTAAATCAGATCACTTTTTTATTAAAAATCGCTTAATATAGAGATGTGGAAATCAATAAAAAAGTCCCTTCATTTAAACTTCCTGGCACGAGTGGGCTTCAATTTAACCTATCGGATTTCAAAGGTCGTTTCCTTGTTATTTATTTTTACCCTAAGGACGCAACACCAGGCTGCACAACCCAAGGTGTTGACTTTAGAGATGCTTATAAAAAATTTAAAGCTCTTGATGCTGAGATATTCGGTATTTCTCGTGATACTTTAAAGTCACATGAAAACTTTAAAGCAAAATTTACTTTTCCCTTCGAGCTTTTAAGTGATGAAGAAGAAAAAGCCTGTGAATTATTCAATGTCATCAAAATGAAAAATATGTATGGTAAACAGATAAAAGGTATCGAGCGCAGTACTTTTGTAATTGATCCTGATGGAAAATTGATTCAGGCTTGGCGAGGTGTCAAAGTTGAAGGTCATGTCAAAGAAGTTTTACAATTTATTAAACAACACAACTCTATTTAACTATGGCGAAAAAAAATAGTGCAACCAAACTTTTTGTATTAGATACCAATGTTTTAATGCACGACCCCTCGAGTATTTTTCGTTTTGAAGAGCATGATATATACCTTCCCATGGTGACCTTGGAAGAGTTAGACAATAATAAAAAAGGTGTCAGTGAAGTTGCGCGTAATGCCAGACAAACGAGTCGTAATTTAGAAGAGATTATAGGAACGAATGAAGAGAGCTTAGAAAAAGGACGTTCACTAGGTATTAAAGGCAATACGCATGTCACAGGAAAGCTTTTCTTGCAAACGACAGCACTTCCTCATGATTTACCCATGCTCGCAGGTAGCAAAGCTGATAATCAAATTTTAGGCATCGTCGCCTATCTTAAAAACCAACATCCTAATCGCCAAGTTATTCTTGTTAGTAAAGATATCAATATCCGTATTAAAGCGAGAGCTTTAGGTATTGCTGCTGAAGATTATTTTAATGATAAAGTCCTTGAAGATACTGAGATGCTTTACACCGGCATCACAGAGCTCCCTGAAGATTTCTGGGAGAAGCACAGTAAAGATATGGAATCATGGCAAGAAAATGGCAGAATGTTTTATCGACTGACAGGGCCTATGTGTCCAAACTTTTCGATTAATGAATTTATTTTTTATGAATTCGATAAACCCTTCCATGCGATTGTTAGAAAAATTTCTGGCAAAACAGCCACACTTGAAATCATTAAAGATTTTATTAATGCTAAGCATAATATCTGGGGTATTAATGCTAGAAATCGAGAACAAAATTTTGCCCTCAATCTTTTAATGGATCCTGATATCGATTTTGTAACGCTTCTAGGGCAAGCGGGTACAGGTAAAACCCTTCTAACACTTGCAGCAGGCTTAGCTCAAACACTCGATAAAAAAATCTACAATGAAATCATTATGACGCGCGTCACGGTGCCTGTAGGTGAAGACATTGGTTTCTTACCAGGGACAGAGGAAGAAAAGATGACGCCATGGATGGGAGCATTGGAAGACAACTTAGATGTTTTAAATAAAACAGATGAAGAAGCTGGCGAATGGGGAAGAGCAGCTACACAGGATCTTATTCGTTCACGCATCAAAGTAAAATCACTTAACTTCATGCGTGGTCGCACATTTCTTCACAAGTACCTCATTATCGATGAAGCGCAAAACCTAACGCCAAAGCAAATGAAGACACTGATTACGCGGGCAGGTCCAGGTACTAAAGTTGTTTGCTTGGGTAATATTGCGCAAATAGATACACCTTATTTAACAGAAGGCAGTTCAGGTTTAACTTATGTCGTCGATCGCTTCAAAGGCTGGGATCATAATGGTCACATTACACTTGTTCGAGGAGAACGTTCGCGCTTAGCTGATTATGCTGCTGAAACACTTTAATTTTAAAGTCTCAAAAGGCTTTATTCCTCTTTTAATTGCCCAGTTTTTATCGGCACTCGCTGATAACGCCCTTTTGTTTGCAGCGATTGCATTACTCGCTCAAATTAACTCGCCTCATTGGCATCAACCATTGTTGCTTCAGTTCTTTGTGATCTCTTATATTATTTTGGCGCCTTTCGTAGGAGGAATTGCAGACGCTTACCCTAAAGGTCTTGTAATGTTTTATTCCAATGCTATTAAGTTTGTTGGAAGTTTATCTATGTTATTAGGCATGCAACCGCTTTATGCTTATGCAATTGTAGGTGTGGGAGCTGCGGCATATTCTCCAGCTAAATACGGTATTTTGACTGAGCTTCTGCCACCTAAAGAACTTGTGATGGCAAATGGCTGGATGGAAGGATCAACAGTCTTTGCAATTATTCTAGGCTCAATTATTGGTGGTGCACTTGCTCAATTTGATCCACTTGTTGCGATTATTATTATTACAGGACTTTATCTGCTCGCGGCTATATTTAATCGATATATTCCAGCTCTTCCTGTTGATCATAAATTACCCAAAAAAAATCCTCTTTATATGATCAAAGATTTTTGGCATGCATTTAAAGTATTGTGGAAGGATCCTGAAGGGCAATTGTCACTAGCTGTTACTACTTTATTTTGGGGGGCTGGCGCTTCACTAAGATTGATTGTGATTGCATGGGCAGGATACGCGTTGCACTTTAATTTGGAGGAATCGACACGCTTAACCGCTATGGTTGCGTTTGGCATTGCAATCGGATCGGTGATTGCAGCCCGTTATATTAGCCTTAAAGATTCTGTAAAAGTTCTTCCTGCTGGCATTCTGATGGGTGGATTTGTAATGACGATGACTATCATTCACGACTGGCAAATTGCAGCACTTATTTTTCTATTTATTGGTGCTTTATGTGGATTCTTTATTGTGCCATTAAATGCGCTATTGCAGCATCGTGGTCACATACTGATTGGCGCAGGCCATTCAATTGCTGTGCAAAACTTTAATGAAAATATTGGTATTCTTTTATTAAGTGGCACTTACACTTGGATGGTCAGAGAAGAATTCTCAATTAATACCATTATTATTCTTTTAGGTTTATTTGTCAGTATGACAATGCTGGCAATCTACAAACACTATAAAAAAATTATTTAATGTAACTTAACTTGCGCTTCTGTTCGTCGCGTAATAATGCGAGCAAGTGTTTGAAGCGCTGTGCTCATAAATCCATGAAGAGCCATCAAATGCATTTTATAAAGTGACTGATACATAAATCGCGCAACAAATCCTTCGATAAACATCGATCCACCCATCAACGAACCCATCAAATTTCCTACAGTTGAATACTCGCCCATATTGACTAACGAACCATAATCTTTGTATACGTATTGAGGTAAATTTGTTTTACCTTTGACACGAAGTTTCATAGATTTAAAAAGTAATGATGCTTGTTGATGAGCGGCTTGTGCTCTTGGTGGAACAAATTGATCAGTTCCGTCGATGGGGCATGCTGCGCAATCGCCAAATGCAAAAATGGAATTATCACGTGTCGTTTGAAGTGTTGTGTGAACGAGCAATTGATTGATACGATTTGTTTCTAACCCATCTATTTTTTTTAAGAAATCTGGTGCTTTCACACCAGCAGCCCATACTACTAAAGCTGAAGGAATAAACCGCTTACTGTGTGTCTTGACTCCTTTAGCAGACACTTCAGTCACGCGCTCACCCATATAAAGATGTACACGCAACTTTCTTAATTCCAATTCTACGGAGTGCGATAATTTTTGCGGAAGCGCTGGAAGCAAACGAGGGCTTGCTTCAATAATAGAAATTTTGATATCACGATCAGGGTTTATACGATCAATCCCATAAGTCGTCATCTCGCGTGTTGCCTTATGAAGTTCTGCTGCAAGTTCGACGCCTGTTGCACCTGCTCCCACAATCACAACTTCTAATTGACCTGGTTGAATTGCTTTCTTTTGTGTTTGTGCTTTTAAAATCGCATGGTGTAATTTTTGATGGAATACTTC
>RFPQ01000051.1 GCA_009926035.1 Betaproteobacteria bacterium | reverse complement strand
GGAGGCTTAAGCCTCCGTTTGTGTTTATAAGTACGGAAAATTGTATGTCAAAAATGATGGATACCTATGCTAGACAACCCGTCACCTTTGAAAAAGGCGAAGGTATTTGGCTATGGGCTAAAGATGGTAAAAAATATTTAGATGCTCTGTCTGGTGTAGCGGTCAATGGACTGGGGCATAAACATCCTAAGTTAATCAAAGCTATTAATGAGCAAATATCAAGACTCATCCATGTATCAAATGTATACCACATTGCCGAACAAGAAAGGCTGGCAGAAAAACTAACAGCCATTTCTCATATGGATAATGTTTTTTTCTGCAATTCAGGATGTGAAGCGAATGAAGCAGCAATTAAATTAGCAAGGCTTTTTGGGCATCAAAAAGGCATTGATACACCAGAAATTATTGTCATGGAAAAAGCTTTCCACGGACGCACAATGGCAACGTTATCTGCTACTGGCAATCGAAAAACACAGGCTGGCTTTGAGCCACTTGTAGGCGGATTTATTCGAGTAGCTTTTGATGACCTAGAGGCTATTCAGCAAATTGCGTCAAGAAAGAATAATGTAGTTGCGATTCTTGTAGAACCTATTCAAGGCGAGGGTGGTATCAATATTCCAAGCAATATTCAAAATTATCTCAAAGGGTTAAGAGCAGTTTGTGATGAGCATAATTGGCTTTTAATGTTAGATGAGGTTCAATCAGGTATTGGTAGAACAGGCAAATGGTTTGCGCATCAACATACCTCTGTTCAGCCTGATGTCATGACGCTCGCCAAAGGCCTAGGTTCAGGTATTCCAATTGGGGCCTGTTTAGCCAAAGGCAAAGCAAGCAAAGTGTTTACGCCTGGCAAGCATGGATCAACATTTGGCGGAAATCCATTAGCGACCTCAGCAGGTTACGCAACATTAACTATTATTGAAGAAGATAAGCTTTGTAGTCATGCGTCAAAAATGGGCGCATTAATTAATAAAGAATTTACGAAGCACTTAAAAGATTATCCTCAAGTAAAAGTGATCCGTAACTTGGGTCTGATGATAGGTATTGAACTTGATCATCCATGCGGAGACTTAACTAAATTAGCTTTAAATGAAGGGCTGCTTATTAATGTGACAGCAGAGAAAGTGATTCGACTTTTACCGCCTCTTGTTATTAATGATATGGAAGCAAAAGAATTAGCCGAAAGATTATCTCAAGTGATTAAAAATTTTTTAGCAAAATAACGTTTTAAATAAAATTGATTTTATGAAAACAAAACATTTTTTAAGATTTAACGATCTCAAGCGAGATGAGTTTGAATATATTTTCGCGAGAGCAAGTTGGATTAAAAAACAATTTAAAGAATACAAACAATATTGGCCACTTGTGGATAGAACTCTAGTGATGATCTTTGAAAAAGCTAGTACTCGAACAAGATTGTCCTTTGAAGCGGGCATTCAGCAGCTTGGTGGTTCAGCGATTTATTTAAATACAAGAGATTCCCAGCTCGGCAGAGGTGAACCTGTGGAAGATGCGGGACAGGTGATTTCAAGAATGTGTGACCTTGTTATGATTCGAACATTTGAACAAGACATCATTGATCGATTTGCACAAAATTCGAGAGTGCCTGTAATTAATGGATTAACTAATGAATATCATCCATGCCAAATTTTAGCTGATATTTTTACCTACATCGAACATAAAGGATCTATTCAAGGTAAAACAGTTGCCTGGATTGGTGACTCCAATAACGTATGCAATACCTGGTTACAAGCCGCTGAAGTTTTGGATTTCAATGTGCATGTTTCAACACCTAAAGGTTATGAAGTTGAGGTCGAAAGAGCGGGCTTGTATGGCGATAAACATTTTGAAGAATTTGAAGATCCGATGGATGCTGTAGAAGATGCCGATATTGTCACAACTGACGTATGGACCAGCATGGGATTTGAATCTGAAAACGAAGAGCGTTTGAAAGACTTTGCAGACTGGCAAGTAGATCAAGAAATGATGTCAGTGGCATCCTCAGACGCTTTGTTTATGCACTGCCTTCCAGCTCATCGAGGCGAAGAGGTGACTGCAGAAGTCATTGATGGCCCTCAAAGTGTAGTATGGGATGAAGCTGAGAATCGTCTTCATGTTCAGAAAGCATTGATGGAGTACCTATTATTAGGAAAAATGAAAAATGAGTGATATTAAAAAAGTTGTTTTGGCCTACTCGGGCGGTTTAGACACGTCTGTTATTTTGAAGTGGCTTCAAGAAACTTACCAATGCGAAGTCGTTACTTTTACTGCTGACTTAGGTCAGGGTGATGAATTAGAGCCTGCAAGAGAAAAAGCTAAAGCAGCAGGTGTTAAAGAAATTTTTATCGAAGATTTAAAAGAAGAATTTGTTCGAGATTTTGTATTTCCTATGTTTAGAGCGAATACAATTTATGAGGGCGAATATTTACTCGGCACCTCAATTGCGAGACCTCTAATCGCTAAACGCTTAATAGAGCTGGCTAGAAAAACTAATGCTGATGCTATTTCTCATGGCGCGACAGGCAAAGGTAATGATCAAGTTCGTTTTGAATTAGGTGCGTATGCGCTTAATCCTGACATTAAAATTATTGCACCATGGCGCGAATGGGATTTACTGAGCCGAGAAAAATTACTTCAGTATGCTGAAAAAAATAACATTGCGGTTGAAATGAAACATAAAAAAGGTGGTAGTCCATATAGTATGGACGCTAACTTATTGCATATTTCTTATGAGGGGCGTCACTTGGAAAATCCAGGTGCGGAACCCGAAGAAGATATGTGGCGCTGGACTGTTAGTCCTGAAAAAGCACCAAATGAATCTGAGACTATCGAGATTAAATTCGAAAAAGGTGATCCAATAAGTCTTAATGGTAAAGCTATGAAGGCGCATGAATTAATGGCTACGCTTAATCAATTGGGTGGAAAGCATGGCATAGGACGATTAGATCTTGTAGAGAATCGATATGTCGGTATGAAATCTCGAGGTTGCTATGAAACTCCCGGCGGTACTATTTTACTAAAAGCGCATCGAGCAATTGAGTCTATTACATTAGATCGTGAAGTAGCTCATCTTAAAGATGACTTGATGCCAAGATTTGCTTCTCTAATTTATAACGGTTATTGGTGGAGTCCAGAGAGGCTTGCATTGCAAACTTTGATTGATCACACGCAAATAAACGTGAATGGCTGGGTTAAATTGAAACTCTATAAAGGTAACGTCACCGTAATTGGAAGAGATAGTGAAACAGATTCGCTTTTCGATACATCGATTGCAACATTTGAAGATGATCAAGGTGCGTATGACCAAAAAGATGCAGCAGGTTTTATTAAACTCAATGCTTTAAGAATGAGAATCGCAGCAAAAATTAAAAAATAAGGTGAATTTAATGGCTCAATTTGACAATGTAAGTGTAAAGAAAAAAGCAAATATTTATTTCGATGGTAAATGTGTAAGTCATACCATTCTTCTTCCAAACGGAACAAGAAGTACGATTGGTGTCATTTTTCCGAGTTCATTAACCTTCAATACGCAAGCAGCTGAAGTCATGGAAATTCTAGCTGGACACTGTCGGGTGAAATTGCAAGGCACTTCTGATTGGACGGAATATAAAGAAGATCAAAAATTTTCTGTGCCTGCAAATTCATCTTTTGAAATTGAGACAACAGATACGCTTCACTACGTTTGTCATTTTGAATAAGTAATTTTATTAAGCAAGGAGATTTCATATGCCATCTTTTGATATTTCATCCGAAGTAAATATGGCTAATTTAAATAATTCTATTGATGTCGCATCTCGAATGATTATCAATCGATATGACTTTAAAGGTACGAGTGCGAAAGTTGAATTTTCAGAAAAAGAATTAACTATTACACTATATGGTGATTCTGATTTTCAATTAGGTCAAATTAAAGATATTTTATTACCTGCTATGGAAAAGAAAGAAGCTGATAGCTCCAAAAGACTTGATCCTCAAGATATTCAAACTGTATCTGGTAATAAAGTAAAGCAAGTTTTGAAATTAAAATCAGGTATTGATAGCGAACTTGCAAAAAAAATTGTTAAATTACTTAAAGATAGTGGACTTAAAGTTCAGCCAGCTATCCAAGGTGAAAGTGTTCGTGTGTCAGGTGCTAAAAGAGACAATTTACAAGACGCTATAGCATTCGTTAAAAAAAGTATTACTGATTTTCCATTGCAATTTGGAAACTTTAGAGATTAGTTAAACGCATGCAAGCTAAAACACTTTATGAAAAATTATTTGAGAGCCATATTGTTAGAGAAGATGCTGGCACTTATCTCATATACATTGATCGTCATCTTGTTCATGAAGTCACAAGTCCACAGGCATTTGAAGGCTTAAGAATTAATCATAGGTCTGTATGGAGAAATAAATCCATTCTTGCAGTTCCTGATCATAATGTTCCTACGACAGATCGATCGCTTGGTATTTCTGATCCTATTTCAAAAATTCAAGTTGAAACGCTTGATGAAAATTGTAGGCATTTTGGATTGACTCAATTTCCTATGAATGACAATCGTCAAGGCATTGTTCATGTTATTGGACCTGAACAAGGAATTACATTGCCAGGCATGACAATTGTATGCGGTGACTCTCATACAAGTACACATGGAGCATTCGGTGCACTTGCAATGGGTATCGGCACTTCTGAAGTTGAACATGTATTAGCTACTCAATGCTTAATCTTAAAAAAATTCAAGACAATGGAAGTGCGTGTAGAAGGAAAATTAAATAAAGGCATTACTGCAAAGGATATTGCTTTAGCCTTGATTGGAAAAATTGGAACAGCAGGTGGCACAGGTTATGCGATTGAATTTACTGGTGAGTCTATTCGTTCTCTTTCTATGGAGGGCAGAATGACACTTTGTAATATGGCGATCGAAGCTGGTGCTAGAGCTGGCATGGTAGCAGTAGACGATGTCACGATGTCTTATGTTGAAAATAGACCCTTTTCACCTAAAGGTGAAGCTCTTGAAAAAGCAAAAGCTTATTGGAAAACATTACATAGCGATAAAGATGCAAAATTCGATAAAGTAGTCATGTTTAATGGAAGTGAAATACTTCCGCAAGTCACATGGGGGACTTCTCCTGAAATGGTTGTAAGTATAGAAGGTATGACACCTGATCCAAAAAATGAAACCGACCCTTCAAAAAGAAAAAGTATTGAGGATGCGCTTTCTTATATGGGTCTCGAACCCAATCTTCCAATCAATCAAATTCAAATTGATAAAATTTTTATTGGATCATGCACTAATTCGCGTATTGAAGATTTGCGAGAAGCTGCCAACGTTCTTAAGGGGAAAAAAATTGCCCAAAATATTAAGTTGGCGCTGGCAGTTCCTGGATCAGGTCTTGTAAAACTTCAAGCTGAAAAGGAAGGTTTGGACCAAATCTTTATAGAAGCAGGCTTTGAATGGAGAGAACCTGGCTGCTCGATGTGTTTAGCAATGAATGCTGATAGATTAAATCCAGGCGAGCGTTGCGCATCAACTTCTAATAGAAATTTCGAGGGCCGCCAAGGTCAGGGTGGCAGAACGCACCTTGTAAGTCCATCGATGGCCGCTGCCGCTGGTATATATGGCCATTTTGTAGACATAAGATCTTTAAATTAATTCATGAATCCATTTATTACTCATACTGGTATTGTCGCCCCTCTTGATCGTGCGAATGTAGATACGGATGCAATTATTCCCAAACAATTTCTGAAGTCGATTAAGAAAACAGGTTTTGGCCCTCATCTATTTGATGAGTGGCGATATCTTGATCACGGCGAGCCAGGCATGGATTTAACTCAAAGGAAAAAAAATCCGGAATTTATTCTAAATCAGACCCCATATGAAAAGGCTTCTATTTTGATTGCGCGAGAGAATTTTGGTTGTGGCTCAAGTCGAGAACATGCGCCATGGGCAATCGATGACTATGGGTTTAGAGCAATTTTGGCGCCTAGTTTTGCTGATATTTTCTTTAGCAATTGTTTTAAAAATGGTTTGTTACCTATCGTATTGCCAAATGAAACAATCGATTTTTTATTTAAATCTATTTATGCAAATAAAGGTTATACATTAACAATTGATTTAGAAAATCAATTTGTTGTGTTGCCTTCAAATGAAAAAATAAGTTTTCAAGTAGATGGATTTAGAAAGCATTGTTTAATGCATGGATTAGATGATATTGGATTAACCATGCAGCATAGCGAAAGTATTAAAGCATTTGAGCAAGATTACTACCAAAAAAATTCATGGCTACTTTAAATTAGAAAGATTTTTTAAATAAAATGAAAATTGCAATATTACCTGGCGATGGCATTGGTCCCGAGATTACAAATCAAGCGGTTG